>SLCP01000121.1 GCA_007125735.1 Coriobacteriia bacterium
ATGCGTCCGCATGCAGCGCGACCGCCTCGATCGCTGCCTCGCGCGGGACGCGGTCGCGCATCTTGTGGACGAGGACCTGGTACAGCTCGCACGCGACCTGCGTCGAGATCGCTCCTCGGCCGGAGGCCATCAACGCACGGAGCACGCGCCCTGCCTGCGCGGCTTTGTCGGGCGCGCGACGGTCGTAGCGGTACGCGAGGACGTTCGTGTCGATGAGCACCTTACCGGTCGTAGAGCTCACCGCGGCTCCATCCTCTCCCCTTGCGATCGACAGGGCCGAGGGCGAGCACCCGCTCGGCCACCGTCTCCGCACGCTCGAATGCGGCCACTCTCCGCTCGAGCACCCGCTCGTCGCCGAGCGCGAGCTCGATTCCCTCTCGGATGATCGCGGCTTCTCTCACGCCGGAACGCGCCGAGAGTTTCTTCAACGCCGACTCCTGTTCAGCGGTGATGTAGACCTGCTTCCTCACCATACGCGCCATCCCCGAACAGCTCCTCTCCGATGCCCAAACCAGACGCGCCGTATGCGATGTATATAGATGTATATTACCCCGCACGGCCGCACCTGGGTATAGGTCAGAGGTAGAAGCAACCGTATCGGGGAGGTGCGTCATGTTCGCGCGAGTGAGCAGGTACGAGGTTCCGCTCGGGATGCTGGCCGAGGACGTCGCGGGTGTCGACGAGACGGCGAAGAAGGTCGCCGCCATGCCGGGGGCGCTCGGCTTGTACTACCTCGTCGATCACGACACCGGGATGACGATGTCGATGACGCTGTGGGAGAGCGAGCAAGCGATGCACGACAGCGAGGCGGCCGCCGACGAGTTGCGCGCCGAGACGTCCGGAGCGGTCTCGGGGAGGATCACCTCGGTCGAGCGGTACGAGGTCGTCGCGCACCCGTGACGCAGCATGTCGCAGGCCGCTGGCGGGCGAACGGCTGACTGGCCGCGCCTCGGCGCGCCCTAGCCCACCAGCACCACGATCGAGACCGCGTGCACCGAACCGATGAGCCGCATCAGGCGCCCGAGTCCGTCACGCACCACGTAGCCCACGTTGGCAAGCCAGCCCGAGGATGCCACGACCTCCTCGGAGGTGAAGCCGGCGGGGGTGCGGGCGACCTTGATCTCGGTCGACGCCGGCCGCGTGTACTCCTCCCACGCAAGCCGGTCGTGCGAGAGCGCCGGCGCGTACACGCAGCCGGGCGCCGATGCGGCGACCACGGTGTCGCCAGTCCTCATGTTGAGCAGGTGTATCCGACTCAGCACGTCGTCCCACTGCGCGTACGCGAGCACGTCGCCGTAGAGCGCGGGGAACTCGGCGTACTGCGGCGACTCGACCAGTACGCGGTGCTCGCCACTGCGCAGGTCGATCGTGTAGATGTCGCCTCCGCTGCAGTACACGACCGTGTGCTCGAAGAGGTCCGACGTCGTGCCGCACGATACCCGCACGAGCGTGACGGTCTCCTCGGTGCGCAGGTCCATGAGCATGAGCCACGCGTTGAAGTGGCGCTCGCGGGTCCAGATGAGGGTGTCACCCCACAGCGAGGGGGCGTAGTCGTGCGGGCCGAGGGTGAGCGCACGGGTCTCGCCCGTTTCGAGGTCGTGGAGGGCGATCACGCTGCCGCGCCGGAAGGTCTCCTCCCACACCACGCGATTCCCGTGGATGTCGGGCGCGTACGCGCCGAAGCTGTCGTCGTCCGAGAGCTTGCGGGTCGCGCCGGTGTTGAGATCCTTGAGCCAGACCGCGTGGATGCTGTCGTCCCTGCGCACGTAGACGATCCGGTCCCCGTCGAGGGCGGGCTTGAGGACGAGTTCCGCGTCGGCGATGGTGCGGTCGGCCCGAACGGTGTTCGCGACCGCCTCAGCGCCTCCGTCGAGTGGCAGAGCAGTCGCTACCAGCGCACCGGTGAGCGCGAGCGCCCCGATCGTGCGCCGAATCCTCGATGGTCTCCTGTTGAGAGAATCCCCCACCTGCTCACGTCCCCCACGACGGTCTCGTACCCGCACGGGACGCCGCCGCGCGCGGCGACGCCATCCGTCATAGAGACTGTATCGGTCGTCACAAACGCGTCCTTTAGGGTCCACCCCACATTTCACGTGGCAGCGGTGACTTTTCAGGGTTCGGCATGATCCGCGCGTCCCCTACCGCACGATCTTGGTGATGGGGATCTCGAGGATGTCCTCGGCGCCGGCGGCCTTGAGCGCGGGGATGAGCGTGTTGACGCCGCACTTGTCGGCGACGGTCGTGACCTCGAAGTCCTCCGAACCGTAGAGCGGGTTGACGGTAGGCCGCTTCATCGCAGGCAGCACGGCGACCACGTCGTCGAGCTTCTCGGCGGCGACGTTCATCGAGAGCAGCACACGGCCGCGCGCCTCGATCACGCCGAGGAGCAGCGTGCGGATCTCTTCTATCTCGCGCCGCTTGGCGGGGTCGGCCCACGACGCCTTGTTCGCCACAAGGCGGGTCGTCGAGGTGAGGATGGTGTCGATGATCTTGAGCCCGTTGCGGCGAAGCGTCGAGCCGGTCTCGGTCAGGTCGACGAGCGCGTCCATCATCTCGGGCACCTTGGCCTCGGTCGCGCCGTAGCTGAAGAACACCTCGACCGGGATGCCGAGGCCGTCGAAGAACTCCTTGGTCGAGCGGGGGAACTCGGTCGTGATACGACTTCCCGGCGCAATGTCGCTGGCCGAGGAGATCGGGGACTCCTGCGGCACGGCGAGCACCATCTGCACGACGCCGGTGCCGGTCTTGGCGTAGGGAAGCTCGGCGACCTCGACGACGTCTGCGCCGGATTCGCGGATCCAGTCGTGCCCGCTGATGCCGAGGTCGAAGTAGCCGTCCTGCACGAAGATCGGGATCTCCTGCGGGCGCAATATCTTGACGCGCTCGATGCGCGGGTCGGCGCACGTGGGGTTGTACGCGCGGCTTGACTTGCGGACCTCGATGTCGGCCTCGGCGAACAGGAGCAGCGTCTGCTCCTCGAGCGAACCTTTGGGGAGGGTCAGCGACAGCATGGGCACTCCTCGCGACGACGGGCGGACCTCGGCCCGGCGCGTCGACCCAGGCACGCCACCACTCTACTGTGATGTAGCGGCCGGGGGAAGCCCTCGGCGTGCTTCCTACAGCGGCTCCCCGCCCTCGTTCAGCATCGCGAGGTACCGCTCATAGACATACACGCGGTTGCGCTTGTGTCCGGTGATCTCGCGAACCACGCCGAGCGTCTCGAGGGTATCGATACCGCGAGCGACGGTCGCGTAGTGAAACCCGGTCCGATTGCGAATCGTTGTGATGTTCGTGACCGGAGACCTACGCAACTCCTCGAGCACTCGAAGGGCGGTCGTCGTCGCCCTACCGGACCCGGCAACGCGATCGGCGTCCTCGGCGAACAGTTCGAGTAGCCGATGCGCCGTGTCCACCGCGCTCTGCGCGGTCGTCTGCACACCCTCCAAGAAGAAGTCGACCCAGCTCTCCCAATCGCCCTCGGTACGGACGTAGTCGAGCAGCCGGTAGTACTCATCCCGGTGCTGCTTGAAGTAGAGGCTCAGGTACAGCAGCGGCTGACGCAGGATACTCTCGCTCACGAGCATGAGCGCGATGAGGAGTCTTCCTACACGGCCGTTGCCGTCGAGGAACGGGTGGAGTGTCTCGAACTGAACGTGCGCCAGCGCCGCTTTGATCAGCACAGGCAGGTCGACAGAATCGTCGTGGATGAATCGCTCCAGGGCGGCCATACCCTCCTCGACTCGCGCCGGGGGCGTCGGCACGAAGTGCGCGTTTCCGGGTCGAGTGCCGCCGATCCAGTTCTGTGACGTGCGGAACTCGCCGGGCAGCTTATCGGCGCCTCGGCCACGCGAGAGCAGTCGCGCGTGAACCTCGCGGATGAGCCGATTCGAGAGTGGGAAACCGTCCTGCAGTCGGCTCAGCGCGTGTTCGAGCGCAGCTACGTAGTTCGAGACCTCGACGACATCATCGAAGGGTGCGCCGGGTGCCGCTTCGACCTCGAACAGCAGAAGGTCCGAGAGGGAGGATTGTGTTCCTTCGATCTGCGAAGAGAGTACGGCCTCACGACGCACGTAGGCGTAGAGGAAGATGTCGGTTTCGGGAAGGAGCGACGTGATCGCGTCCAATCTACCGCATGCGAGGAGCGCTCGTTCCAGAAGACGCTGGCGCGCTCCTGTCAGGTCTAGCGGAGGGTCGGGCGGCAGGGGAAAGGGCACGAAGGCGTTGACGGTCTCGCCTGACGTGACGCTCACCGCATAATCTCCGGTCGCCCCGCGCTTCACTGTTCCACCCCCTTATTCGCGTTCACGCGAATATGGATTCGTCTTATTATCGCCAATGGCGTGAAACGATAATACAGCATCCCGGCGCTGTCGCCAATCCGATGTCCGTTCCGCTGCACGCAACTCCGAACCGTAAGCATAGCGATTCACAGCTTCTCGAAAGTGCCGGGCCACCAGAAGCCTCTCGTCCTGTGGATTCTGGGGATACTGTGGACAAGCACCGCAGGTCAGACCGCATGAAGGCGGATTCCGACCGCTTGTCATCTCGCCGTAACAACTTCGCGCAGAAGTGTTGCTTCTCCCGCGGAGTGGCGCATAATCCTGATTGCGAGGTCGTTGAAGAACTCGGATGGGCCGTAAGCCGCAAGGTGAAGGTTCGCTCGGGGGACGCAGCGGCCTCGCACTCTATTGCAGCTCCTGAGTGCCGACATCCACGCAGTACTCGTCCCCTTCGAACTCGAAGCACAGCGTGTGCGGATCGCGCCACTCGGTCGGCTCGTAGCTGAACGGCGGCTCCAGGTCGCCCTCCCGATCGACCTCGACCACGAAGCCCGTGTCCTCGACGAACTCCTGGATGTCGTCGCGGTCGACCACCTTGAGGGATTGGATCGGGGCGGGTGAGCGCACGAGGAACAGTGCGAACCGGTCATCGGGACTCCACGAATAGGGAGCGACCTCACCTTCGAACTGGAACGCGACGTAGTGGTGCTCCTGTTCGACCACGTCGTAGAGCGAGCCATAGCCGTGCGCGACGCCGGCGCTGCCGATGGCGATCCAGCGACCGTCGTCGGAGAGGACCGCGTTGGTGAACCTGGTGGGCCCACCAAAGGAGGCGTCCTCATCGGGCCGTATCTCGTCGGGCAGGTCATCGATAGCGAGCAGCACCTCGCCGTCCTGGTCGCGGATGTCCTCGGTGGAGGTGTCGATCGACGTAGGCAGGTCCGGCTCCTCGACATCGTCATCGGGAGGCGGAGTGGGCGTGGGCTCCACGGGAGCCGGATCGATGGGATCGGGGTCATCGGGCGCGCACGCCGCGAATCCGCCGAGCGATATCGCAAGCAGTAGTGCCAGAGCGATGCGTATCGCCGGTGAACGGTGGTATGCCACGGGTATCACTCCTCTGTCTGGCCGCATGGCTGCGGCCATCCGGCGTAGCCAAGATCGTCTACCCATACCTCCTACCCGGACGCGGCCGAGCGGCAAACGACCCTCCGCGACGACCACGCGAGCGCCCCGCGGGGTACCATGGCCTCATGGACCCGACGCTTCTCACCTCCCTCCCCGAGCCGGTTCGCGAGATCGGCCCCCGCTTGAACGACCGCGGCTTTGACGCGGTGCTCGTGGGCGGTGCGGTGCGCGATGCGCTCCTCGGCGTGACGTCGACGGATTGGGATCTCGTGACGGACGCACCTGCCGAGGAGGTCCGCGAGGCCGCCACCGGCGTCTCCGGCGTGCGCTCGCTGTACGGCCTCGGCGAGCGGTTCGGCACGCTCGGCATCGCGCTCGAGGGCGGTGGGACGCTCGAGGTCTCGCGGTATCGCGCGGTGGCCGGGGCGGAGGCGGGCGCGTCCGCGTCCGGCGCGAGCCCCACGGTCGCCGAGCGGTTCGCCGCCGATGCGGCCCGCCGCGACTTCACCGTGAACGCGATCGGGGTCGACCTCGCGACCGGCGACGTACTCGACCCGGTCGGCGGCCGCGATGACCTCGATGCTCGCGTGCTGCGCGCGCCGGGCGACCCTCGCGAGCGCTTCGCCGAGGACCCGCTGCGCACCGTCCGTGCGGCCCGGTTCGTGGCCGAGCTCGGCTTCGCTCTCGACCCGGCGACCCGCGACGCCCTTCCCGACTCCGCGCCTGCGCTCGCCCGTGTCGCGCCCGAACGCGTGCGCGAGGAGCTCACACGGCTGCTCGTTGCACCGCACGCACCCGACGGCATCGCACTCCTGCACGAGAGCACCGCGCTCGCGGTCGTGTTGCCTGAGGTCGCCGCACTCGACGGCGTGACGCAACCGACCTTCCACGACCTCGACGTGCTCGGCCACACGGTGCAGGCGGTGGGCCTCGCACCGGCCACACCGGTGTTGCGGTGGGCGACCCTCCTGCACGACGTGGGCAAGGCTCCCACGCGCAGCGTCGATCCCGACGGCCGCATCCGCTTTCGCGGTCACGCGCGCGCAGGCGAGCAGATCGCCGCAGACATCGTCGCGCGCTTGCGGTTCTCGGCGGCAGACGCCAGAGCGATCGTGCACCTCGTAGGCACGCACATGCGCCTCGGCGAGATCGAGCTCGACAACGCCAAGGCGGTCGACCGGGCGGTCCGCGCGCTCGACTTGAGGCTCGATCCGGACGCCGAGTCCCCTCCGCTCGTCTCCGCCGAGGACGCCGTCGCGCTCACGCTCGCCGACTTCGGGGCGACAGCGCACCGCCACGAGCTCTCAGCGCTGCGGGTCGCGCTCACCGGGGCGGTCGCCGCTTCCCGGGAGCGCGGCTCGGAGCGTCCGGTGGTCTCGCCGGTGAGCGGTGCGGACCTCATGCGCGCGTTCGAACTGGCCGAGGGACCCGACGTCGGGGTCGCCAAGGGTGCGATCGAGCGTGCGATCGAAGCCGGCGATCTGGCCGCCGACGATGTGGAGGGAGCGTACGCGGTAGCTGCCGCAGCGCTCGGCCGGGCCGAGGGTTTCGCGGAGGGTTCGGCAGAAGACGAGTGGGCGGACATCGCTCGCGCCCGTCGTGTGCGGCGGCTGTTCATGGGAATCGTGAGTGTCTTCGTGATCGTGGCGCTGTTGCTGCTCGTGATCCTCGGCGTGAGGAGCGTGGTGGTGCCGCGCGAACGACAGGTGCCCGTGCCGCCCGTGCTCGTGGCGGAAGCACGTGGGCAGCTCACTCACCCCAGCCCTCACCAGGCGTCCACGACAGGCTGAACGGCTGCCCGTCCACGACCGCAGCGGATGGGGGAACGAGAAGCTCATCGATCACGCCGACCACGTCGGGCAGGCTTTCGGGAGCATCGATGCCCGAAACTCTCATCCGTTTCACGAAGGCGTTCCACAGCGTCACGATTTCGGATTGCTGCTCACTTTCGAAAAGTACCGCAGAGAGCGACACGGGCACCTCGGTCCCCCTGCTTGAGAACGTGGAGCGAATGCTCTCACATAGTTCGCTACCGTCGACGGGAACTGACTCTGAGAGCATCCACATGTCGTAGTAGTCCTTCATGCGACTGTTGCGCAGACCCCTGCTTGCCACTGCCTCGAACTTCTCGGCAATGGCGGACGCAGGCTGATACGCGAGGATCCGTGGCGGCTCAGTGTCCAGAAGTGTCGGGTAGTCTACCCACTTTGGCGGTGGAACGACGCTGTCGCCGACAACCATGTCCAGCTGCAGCCGTATCCGCGCACCGGATAGGCGTCCTTGTACTGTCGCGCGCACCCCCGGGTACTGCCCTTCGACGGCGATTGCTTCTGTGAGCACCTCGGCCGAGAACTCGAGGCCGTCATCGGACTCGACCCCCAGGCACTCCCTGACCATTGCTGCGACGGCTTCGGGCGCACCATCAATCCGAGTGCCGAGGAAATCGATGTCCCTAGTTGGCCGCGCTATCGCGCCATCCCAAACGCGGAGCATCGCAGCGCCCTTAAGAATCAACGTCGGCGCCCAATGCGTCTTGGACATGCGATACAGGAAGCGCTCCATGGCGTAGTACTGTAGTGCCTGGTTGAAGTCGAGTCCTTGTTCTGCCGCCCGCGCTCTCAAGCGGGCACGCACGGAAGCCGCAACGTCTCTGGGTGACCGCGCGCTCACAGGAGTGCCCTTAGGTACGGCGCAATCACTGACTCCACCCGATCGATGCGCGCGTAGCTCAGGATCTCCGCTGGCGTGGACATCCGCCCCCTGACGACCTCTTGAAGTGCCTCGACAGCGATGTCAAGTCCGATTCTGTTCCGGTACTTGAAGCAGTCCGCGACTGTCTTCGCAACGCTGTACACGCGTATGGAGGTGCCCATCAGTTCGTGCTCTTCGATACCCGCCTCAAACGAGGCCTCGGTCATGGTGAACACCTGTACTCGAGGAGCATCGATGCGTGGCGCTCTGACACTCCGAGGAAGCGCGATATGCACGGCTGCGGGAACCTGGGTACCGATACCATGGAACTCGAGAGCGCTCACCAGGCACACCACGGCCCGAGGGACTCGCCGCGCAACCGCCACGATGTCGGGATACTCCGGAAGCGGTGCCGACGCGAGCGCGAACACGCCCCTGCTCAGCGGCTCGAGCATTCCGCTATCCCTCATCCAATAGAGGGTACGCCGGTGTATGCCAGCCTCAAGCGCTTCGTGTGTACTCATGATCCCCCCGTGCGCCGTGAAGATGTCTTCGGCTGCGGATACCGCTCTGTCGCTTGGCTCTCTCATGGGACATATTATACACCACTTGTGCTTATCGGTTGCGACTTTTGTCACCGATACCGCTGCGGAGCCTGGAGTGAGAGCAGTGTCCTCCAACACCGCTAGCCTACATGGGGGGTCTGACATCGACTGGCACCTCTCAGCCGCGTGCGATACTACGAGTATGTCCAACGCCATCCCCTACAACGCCCGGCACCTTGCCGGCGACACGTACGTCGTCCCGGGCCTCACCAACAGCGGGTTCGTCGAGGGCCTCGTCATCGACACGTGCGACGACGAGGCGCCCTACGCGCTCGTCGACGTCGACCACCTCGCCATCACGCACGGGCACGCCGACCACTTCTCGGTCGGCCACGCCTTGCACGCCCGTGGCGTCCGCGTGTCGGTGGCGCGCGACGATGCGTCGCTCGTGGAGAACCCCGACATCAACATCCGCGGGATGTTCTCGTGGGCCAAACCCGGCGACGTCCTCACGACCAAGCTCTTCCGCGGCCTGCCGTGCCCGGTGGACCGTTCCGTCGAGGAGTGGGACGACCCGCGCGCGACCCCGATCCCGCTGCCCGGACACACCCTCGGCCACCACGGATTCCTCACGCGCGACGGCGTGCTCTTCACCGGAGACGCACTCTACCAGCGCGAACTCTGGAAGCAGCACCCGCTCCCCTACCTCATCGAACCGAGCAAGGTCGTCGGCTCACTCGAGCGCATCCGGGCGACCGAGTTCACGTGGCTCGTCCCCGGGCACGGCTTCCCGGTCGAGCGCGAGGCTGCCGATGAACACCTCGACTTCCATCTCGGACAGCTCGCCGAGATACGCGAGCTCATCGTGGCCCGGCTCGCGAAGCCGCACACGACCGAGGCAGCGATCGCGATGGTCTCCGCCGAGCGGGGCCTGCGCGAGGCGCCCGCGGCGTACTGGCTCGCGGTCTCGACCGTCAAAGGGTTCCTCGGCGAGTTGCTCGACGAGGGTGTGCTCGAGTTCTTCGTGCGCGGGCACGCGGGATGGTGGCAGACTGCAGGCCATGGGGAGGCCAGGTGAGAGCGCGAGCGTCCGTGCACATCGAGCGTGAGCCCGAGGCGGTCTTCGCGCGGATCGCCGACTTCGCGACGCACGCGCAGTGGCGCCCCGAGGTGGCCTCCTCGCAGGTCCTCGGTGAGGTGGGCCGAGGAGCCCGCGTCATCCAGCACGTCTCGGCTGCGGGGCACGGCGCTACCGTCGAAGTCGAGATCACCGAGTTCGAGCCGCCCGAGCGCCTCTCGTTCCGCTATCGCGGTACCCCGCGAGCACGCGGCGGGTTCCGCCTCGAGCGCGAGGGAGGCGGCACGCGTGTCCACATGTCGGCAACCGTCGAGCTCGACGGGGCGGCGTCGCTCGTCGAGGGACGCATCCGCGCGGTGGCCGAGGAGTACGCGCAGCGCGGTCTCACCCGGCTGAAGGAGCTGCTCGAGAGCGGCGGGTAAGCGCGCGTTCGCCTCGCCCCGGCGATCACTCGCTGGCGGCACTCGTCCTGTGGATTCTGGGGATACTGTGGACAAGCCCCACAGGTCAGACCGCATGAATGCCGATTCCGACCGCTTGTCACATAGCCGGAACAACCTCGCGCAGAAGTGTTGCTTCTCGCGCGGGATGGAGCATAATCCTGATTGCGAGGTCGTTGGAGAACTCAGATGGGCCCCAGCCGCAAGGTGACGGTTCGTTCGAGGGACACAGCGGCCTCGCACTTTGTGCCTGGAGGCGGCCACGCCCAGGACCCTCGCCTCACCGACCCGCATCATCCTGCGCCGCCCCACCCTTGTGCTCGTCGTAGGAGTCCCGTCCGAGGTCCGTATGCTCCTCGGTGAACCACTCGCTCGCTCCAAGCTGCCTCTCGCCTTTGCGGCGATACCCGCGCACATTGCGAGAGAGGTCCCGCATGGCCGCCCGGGAGGCATCAGGGGTGCCGGCGAAGTTCATCGAGCGGCCGTCGTACATGCCGAGCTCCTGGCTCGCGCGGATGGCATCCTGATTCGCCCCTAGGTAGATGAACTCGTAGCCTGCGGTCTCCTGACGCTCGGAGATCATCTTGAAGACGGCGTCGCCTGAGAACTCGCGGCTGGAGTTCTCTTCGCCGTCGGTCATGATCACGAAGAGCACCTGATCGGGATGATTCGCGGCGACGAAGTCGTCGGTGATCCGCATCGTGTGGCCTATCGCGTCGAAGAGCGCAGTGCAGCCGTCGGGTACGTACGTCTCGCGCGAGAGCGGCATGACCTCTCGGACTGGGACGGCCTCAGCAGCGGTGAAGAACTCCGTGTTGAAGAACGTGAGCGTCATCGCCGCGTCCCCGCCCTCGGCCTGCTGGTCGGCGAGGAACTCGTTGAACCCCTCGATCGTCGCAGCGCGGATGACGTCCATCGAGCCTGATGCGTCGAGCAAGAAGTTGATGAGGATGCTGCGATCCTCCTGGCGCTTACCCTGGCGCCCCTTCGTCTCGTACTCGGTCGTTGTCATGGTGACACCTCCCCTTTCGTAACCATGACCCGAGTGTACGGAGGGGGTCTGACATCGAACGGCGCTCACCCTCGCCGAGGCTCCGGGCTGCTCGCCAGCTGACAGTCGCCCTCCCAGCAGCCGCGGGCCCGACATGGTAAGGCTTACGCGATAACCCTAACTATGGAGCTATCTTAGTAAGGGTTACTGCCCAGCCGCGGGCAGCACAGCCCGTTCCTTATACCCGAGGATCGCGCCATTTCGTTTTCGAAACATAACGCTGAGTGTCATGTTCTGAAAACACATTGGCGGTTGGACATGCTGACGATCCTCAGCGTCTGACCGCCGTGCCGGTCCAACCCGAAGAACCGCCTAGCACTTCACGGGGAAGTCGCGCACGACGATCTCGACTCCGGACGCGACTGCTTCGTCCACGATGCGCTCAACCTCGCCGAGGATGTCAGCATCACGCGGCATAGAGCATCTGCCTGGTCGCCTCGATCTCTCGCGCCATGTACTCGTTTCGTACGGCACCGACCATCACCAGGTCGACCTTCGTGCCGAGGAGCTGCTGCAACTCCTCGAGCATATCGAAGTAGGCGTGCATCTTGGCATGACCACCAATCGGCGCAAACTCTACGAGAAGGTCGATGTCGCTCTCGCCCGGGCGGAAGTCCTCGCGGACGACGGAGCCAAAAGCGTAGAGACGCCCGACACTGTACTTGCGGCACAGTGCAGCAATGGTTTGTCTCTTGTCGTCGAACAGGGCAACCATAGTGAACCTCCACGACTATGGTACCCGCTGGCAGATGGAGTTGCCACGCGCCGGCGAGCGGGCAGACTGCCGTGGGGCAGACTCACTCCACGTCACCCCTGCTGTGGGCTCCCAGCGCGACGATCGCCTGCCGAACCTCCCACTCGTCGCCCTTACTGCAGCGCGCCCAGAGCGATTCCTCGTCTGTGAGATCGCTCAGAAACGCGAATCGCTGTCTCACTGCCGCAATCCATCCTGCGGTGTCGACGGGTGTAGTCAGATAGCCGATCGATTCTGGCTTGAACTCATCAGGGAGTCGCTCACGCACTATCTCGATCGGATCGAACGGTCGCTCGCCCAATCCGTCGTCGATCACGTCGGTCCAGACCTTCAGGACGAGGAGACGGCGTACGAGGCTCTCGTCGAACGGCCGAGAAGAGGCCCACGCAAGATCGTAGAGGTCGCGAGCTAGACTGCCGCGGCGATAGCGCGCCAGTTTCTCTGCGATCGTCTCCTCGATACGCGCCGCCGGCACAGTTGGCAGATCGAACCCGTAGCGGCTGTGTATCGGCAGCGGTACGAAAGGCATCGGCTCAGGAAGTAGCCACAGGTCCCGCCTCCCGAGGTCGAGACGCGCAGGTACCTCGGTCTCGCCGAACACACTCGATATGGTGAGGCGCATGCGCTGGGTGCCATCGATCTCATGCACGCCAAAGGTGAACTGATCGGCCCGGGCGCCGTCAAGCACCTCGACAATGAGCGCAGCCGACGCTTCATCGACCCCCGCAAAGTCCAGGTCGGTTGAGAAGCGACCTGCATTGCCAGCCCAGAACTTGCGCAGTGCAGTCCCGCCCTTGAGTGCGATGCCGAGCTCGAACAGCCCTTCCCTGGCAAGCAGATGTACTGCGTGGTCCTGGGCGATGTCAATGATCGCGGGACCTCGACCTCCGCGACGACCCTGGAAGTGCCGAACAAGATGGCCCTCGGTGATCATGCCGAGCTCACCTCGAAACCGGTCGAGTCGACGACGTCGTACACCGCGTGATGGCGCCCGGGAACTCGACGGTCACCCAGGTAGTGAGGTCCTACGCCCTTGGGAGCGTGTCGCATCAGGGCACGAGCCGAGGAATCGGCTTCACCTCGCGCCAGCAGGTAGGCGGCGCGAGCCCACGAACCGGCCGACTGCCTGACGAGTTCCGCCATCAGCTCGTCGACCTCCACTGCTGACGCCGCCTGCACAAGCCACTCGCCCACATTGGGCCAATCGTGGTATCCGGCGGGACGCGATGCCATGAAGGCCAAGATCGTGGCGATCGACCACACAGGCAACCCTTCGCGGCGGACAGGAGGGGTTGCCGCGATCCACCGCACCACGCGGTACGCGCCGAGCGACTTGGGCGGTCGAATCCCCGCGGGCACACTGATGCACTCGGTCTCAGGCCTGCGGCTCGAGAGACCGTGAAAGTACGCCGCGGACTCTGCCGCGACGGCGAGTGGCGTGTCAGGATCTCGCGCCAGGACCGCCCGCAGCTCTATCAACGGGTCGCCCGAACCGTAGGCACCGGCACGAGCTGCCGGAGCGAACTCCCACACGCCACGCGTGGAGAGCGGAAGCAGCCAACCGCGCTCGCGGAGACGCTGGGCGATCACGTTGGTGGGCCAATCGACGCCTGCCTGGTGTGCGTACTCCGCCAGGCCGGCGACCGTGAGCACACGCGGCTGCTCGAGCTCAAGGAGCTCAAGGAGCGGCGCGAGACCCGGTGAGACGGAACGGACTGTCATAGAAAACATGCTTTCTATCTGTATTAGATATTTGCATTGTCTCCTGTGACAGTCATGACCGTCAAGGTGTTCTTGTGTGCGAGCGGCAGTCGGACGACCCAGAGCGCGCCACTCACCCGCCGCCACCATCACGCACGCCGGCATCCGCGAACCCCTCCCCCCGCGCACGCAGCTCCATGATCTCTGCGGCAGCCCGACGCGCGCACGTCACGCGCCCCGACGCCCGGTACACGCTCTCGAGGCGCTGGAGCCGCATGTCCTCGTAGCGGCTGTCGATCCCGTGAGCAGTCGTCTCCTCGCGCAGCGCGAGCAGGATGCGTTCCGCCTCGCGGTTGCCGTCAACGCCGTGACGACTGAGCAGTCCAGCCAGCGTGAGCGAGCACTTGATGTGCCGGTAGCCGTACAGCTGTGAGGCGATCTCGCGCGCGTGCCGAGCGTGCCGCACGCCCTCGTCGCGTCGGCCGTCGAACGCGAGTGTCGTGGCGAGCCACTCCAGCGCGACGAGCTCAGCGTGCTTGTCGCCACACGCGCGTGCGATCTCGATCGCACCGAGCAGGTAGAGCACCGCCTTGCCCG
>SLCP01000119.1 GCA_007125735.1 Coriobacteriia bacterium
CGGCCGGGCGGCTCATCCGCTCGTCGACCGACACCGGCTGCCTCGTGATCGCCGACAGCCGGGTGCTCACGCAGCGCTACGGGCAGATGTTCTTGGCGGCGCTTCCCGTTGCCGATGTCGAGCGGCTGCCCGCCGATGAGGTCGTCGCGCGGGCGGGGGAGCGATTCGCGCGGGAGTGAGCCCGGACGGGATGTCGGCGCACGTTCGTGCGGAGCGCTACACGATGCGGCGGCACGGGCTCGCTTCGCCGGTCACGAACGATGCCACCGCTTCTCGGACCTCGAAGGGCTCGAGCACGACCGCGTCGCCGAGATACGAGGCGACCTCGCGGGCGATCCACGCGGTCCCGGCGTAGGGGACCTCGACGATCGTGCCGGGGGCGTCGGTGCGGATGACGCGCGAGCCGGGCCACTCCCGCTCCGGAGGCGCGATGCCGGGTGCGAACGCGACGATCGCGCGTGGCAGGTCCTCGGAGGGCAAGACGGCGCCGGTGGCGTCGAAGTGGTGCGGGGTGAAGTGGGCGCCGGTGGGCTCGGCGGTGCGGATGCGGTCGAGACGGAAGGTGCGCAGCGCACCCGCCTTGCGGCAGAACGCGTGGACGTACCAGACGCCACGCTCGTGCTGCATCGCGAGCGGCTCGATCGTGCGGGCGCGCGGTTCGTCGTCCCCGAGTCCCTGGTACTCGATGCACACGCGCTCGCGCATCGCGGCCGCCTGTGCGAGCACGGCGTACGGGCCGCGGTCGGGATTCACGGCGGCGCGCACCACCCGCTCGATCTCTGCGCCGTCGGCTCCGGTCGACGCGGCGAGGAGCGCGGTGACGAGCGGGTCGTCGGCATCGCGGCCGACCGCCTGCAGCGCGGCAACGAGCGCGCGCGCCTCGGCAGGCGTGAGGCTGACCGCGCGGTCGAGGGCGGGCATCTTACCGAAGACGTGCACGAGCCCGTCCTCGACGTAGAGCGGGACGTTGGTGAGGGGGTCGTAGCGGTCCGCCGCGCAGACCGAGAGCAGCTCGAGGTCGGCGGCGAGCTCGGGCTCGCTCATGTCAAGGGCGGCGGCCAGCTCGGCCACCGGTGTGACGGAGTCGGGCTCGAGGTGGTGCATGAGCGCCAGCAGGCGACGGGCCCTCGCCGCGTGCGTGGCGCTGCGGGACGCGCTACTCATGTGCGTTCACCACCTCGGTAAGGCCGATCAGAAGCTCGCCTCGGAGGTCCTCGGGGGAGGAGATGTGGATGCCGGGGCCGTTCGCGACCACCCAGCGCATCACTCGCCGACGGTCGCGCGCGGTCACCGTCCACGTCGCCGAGGCGTCGTCGCCCTCGCCGTTCCGGGCCAGCGTGCCGAACCCGGCCGTGAGCCCCTCGGCACGCCAGACGACGCCAGGATCGAACTCGATGGTGACCTCGAAGGGCTCGCCCGGGCCGTACTGGAACGGCAGGCCGATGAAGGAGGCGACGTCGAAGTCCGCAGGTCGCTCGAAATCGGGCGACTTGGGCTTGGAGGCGTTCACCGCGAGGTCGGACATGCGGGAGGCGGCGTAGACGCGGACCTCGTCGAGTTTGGTGTCGCGGCCCACCGCGTACCAGCGGCCCTCGCGGACGAACAGGCCGTACGGCTCGATCTCGTGGTCTCGCGCCTCGCCCGCCGAGTTCACGTAGCCGAAGCTCACCTTCTTGCGAGCGGTCGCCGCCGTGGAGAGCTCGGCGACGTGGGCGCCTTGGGTCTCGGGGTCCTCATCGGCCAGGCGCGAGAGGGCCGGGGCCGGGGAGGCGTCGAGCGCGGCGACCTTGGTGATGGCGTAGCGGAGGTCCTCGGCGAAGGGGAAGGAGGGATCGTCGAGGAGCGCGGCGCCTATCGTGCGCACGACCGCTGCATCGGTGGGCGAGAGGGCGACCTCGGTGGCGAACGTGGCCGAGGCGTCGAGGCGGTTGAGGCCCTCGGGCGTGGACTCGATCGCGAGCCCGGTCTGGCGCAGCGCGTCCTTGTCGCGCTCGAACATGCGCTCGAAGGCGTCGTCGTCCTGGTCTGGGGGATAGCCGGTCACCTCGCTGCGGATGCGCTCGGTGCTCACCGGTTCTGGCGATGAGGCGAGGACGAGAGCGAGGTTCACGAGGCGTTCTGTCGCATCAGTCACGGCGGTCCTCCTCGGCACGGTGAGGAAACCTGATTGTACCCCCTCTGTGCAGGGCAGCGCTTCGTGAAATGATGAACGGTAGAAGGGCGCGGAATGAGCGCAAACAAGAAGCGAGGCGCGTGGGGGGCGCGCCTCGCTTGTATCGAGCTGGCGGGATCCGCCCCTGAGGGGGGAGGAGAGGGCGGGTCGCCATGCCCTAATCGTAGGTAAGCAACGGGCGTGCCAGGTTCGGTTCATCGCTGCGAACGGATGCGGGTGCACGCGCAGGCAGGCCCGATCGTGCGCGCGGTCAGACTTCGGACAGACCCGGGTACGACGCACGGCTCATGCTGGTGTCCACGACGTGGGCGACGGCAAGGAGGCAGGGATGTCGACCGGAGGCCCCGAGGGCACGAGCCCTCCGCGACTCATGGACCGGATGAGGGACGCGCTGCGTTCGCGTCACTACAGCGTGAGGACCGAGCAGGCGTACTGCCGATGGGTGCGACGGTTCGTCCGCTTCCACGAGTGCACTCACCCCGACGAGATGGGCGAGACCGAGATCAACCAGTTCCTCACCGACCTCGCCGTGCGCCAGCGCGTCAGCGCTTCGACTCAGAACCAGGCGCTCTGTGCGCTGCTCTTCCTCTACCGGCACGTGCTCGGGCGACAGATCGGGTCGCTCGGCGACGTGGTGCGGGCGCGACCGTCGAACCGGCTGCCGGTGGTGCTCACGCGCGGGGAGGTGCGCGCGCTGCTCGGACGGCTCGACGGGGAGGCGTGGCTCATGGCGTCGCTCATGTACGGCACCGGCATGCGGCTGGGGGAGTGTTTGCGGCTGCGGGTGCTCGACGTGGATTTCGATCGCGCGGAGATCACCGTCCGCAACGGCAAGGGCGGGTCGGATCGGGTGACGATGCTGCCGGGCCGGCTCGTGCGTCCGCTGCAGGAGCACCTCGCCAGGGTCAGGCTCGTGCACGAGTCCGACCTCGCCGACGGGTGGGGCAGGGTGGAGCTCCCCTCAGCCCTCGCACGCAAGTATCCGAAAGCGCCTGTCGAGTGGAAGTGGCAGTGGGTGTTCCCTCAGATGCACCGGTGGCGCGATCCGCGAACCGGTCGCGAGGGCAGACACCACGTGCACGCCACCGTGTTGCAGCGTGCGGTGAAGACCGCGGTCCGTGGCGCCGGCATCACGAAGCACGCGGGGTGTCACACGCTCCGGCATTCGTTCGCCACGCACCTGCTCGAGGCGGGATACGACATCCGTACGATACAGGAGCTGCTCGGTCACAAGAGCGTGAGCACGACGATGGTCTACACCCACGTGCTCAATCGCGGTGGCAGAGGAGTACGCAGCCCTCTCGACGACGCGTAGGGGTGGGGGATCGGCACGCGGCGTCCGCACGGATGGTGGCGCGGGGCGTGTTATGCAGACTGCACAACATGCGGATAACCGTGTTCCAATAGCTGGAATCTGCTGGGCGGAGGGGTTACTGTAGGGATTGGGGCTGGGTTACGCGGACGGCGCAAGACTGGATATCGGCGTTACCCAGACTGGAGAATCACAGTTAGAGCGACGCAGTCCCGCATGCCCTAAGCGACCTTCTTCTCGGCAGGGCAGCGCAGGGTAAGGCGGGGCAGAGGGGCGCTCGGCGGACCGCCAGGCGTAATGTGCAGTGATGCGGTCGCGTGCCACCTGATCTGGGCGTGCTGCCGGCGCTGCTCTAACACGCGCATCAAGCTGGCGCGACACACGCTCGGCGCTTCGCGGTAAGCTGAAGGCGCGCAGCTTATGCGCTACACGTTGGGGCGACGGGCGTCTTGGCCGGGGTTGCCCACGCGATCCGTCCAGCGAGGCATGGGCTAAGGGCTCCTCGGCAGGGAACGGGTCTGC
>SLCP01000192.1 GCA_007125735.1 Coriobacteriia bacterium
CCGGCTTCTCGCGAAAGACGAGCGCCATGGTCAGACCGACGAGGACGGAGAGCCCGATGGCTGCGACGACGCGCGCCAACCCGAGCTTCACGCCGAGCACCGAGATGGTGAGAAACATCGCCGCTACGTTGATCGCCGGTCCCGAGAACAGGAACGTCACCGCCGGGCCGAGACCCGCTCCCCGCTTCCTGATGCCGGCGAAGATCGGGAGTATCGTGCATGAGCAGACGGCAAGCACCGCACCGGATACCGACGCGAGCGAGTACGCGATGCCCTTGTGCGCCGCGTCGCCGAGGTAGCGCAAGATGAATTCCTTGCGGACGAACACCGCGATCGCGCCGGCGATGAAGAAGGCGGGCACGAGACAGGTGAGCACGTGTTCGCGGGCGTACTCGTTGAGCAGCTCGAAGCCCGAGAGGATCGCGCCGGTGAAAAGCGCGGAGTCCATCGGCAGGAAGTAGAAGAGCGAAAACCCGCCGATGATGAGGGCGAGCGGCTTCCACTCGCTGCGAACGTCGAACCGGTCCACGCACTGCCTCCCGCGCACGCACGGCAACTACTTCGATGACCATCGAACTTCGATACATGTCGAAGTATACTGCCCGATGGTGAGGGCGCGTCAAGGGGACGCCGGAGGTGACAGTCGACGGCCGAGCGACGTGTCGGGCAGCCTACCGCCGATCGAGGAGCGCGGCGTGGTCGCGCTCGTACTCCTCGATGGTGAGCGGTCGCGGCGGCGCATGGTACGGGAGTTCCCAGCGCTCCTCGGCCACGTCGACGAACGAGCCGTTGACGAACGCGCGGGTGACCTCGAAGTCGAGCATCGGGTCGTGCGCCGACATCCCGAACACGCACGGCGTCGTGTACGGTCCCTGCAGGGATGCGGTGGGAGTCGTAAGCACCTCGTCGACCTGCGCGCAGAGCACGTCGACCGAGGACGCCGTGAAGCCGCGCAGCCGTGTCGAGAGACTCGATGAGGTCTCGAACTTGCCGATCTCGTGCATGAACCATGCGACCGCCGCCGCCCCGGGCCTCGCCTTGAGGGCGCCGAGGACACCACGCCGAGCGATCTCCGGCTTCAAGGTGAGCAGCGCGCTGCGCACCGCGAGCAGCTTCGCACGCGAGTGCCGGAGCGCTTCTTTGCCCACGTAGGGCGAGAAGAGCGCCACCCGGTCGATGCGCGACTCCGCCAGCTGCAACGTACGGAGCGCAAGCAGGCCGCCAAAGGAGAACCCCAGCAGAGAGAAGCGATCGAAGCCGAGCGCATCGGCAAGGTCGACGACGCTCTCGGCGATGAGTTCGCTGCGGTACGGTGCGGCGAGCGGTGAAGAGCCGCCGTGCCCGGGGAGTTCGAAGAAGCAGGCCGTGTAGCGTCTGCCCGCGAACCGCACGAGCGCCTCCCAGTCCTCGATGAGCGAGATAGTAGCCGGGAGCACGATGAGCGGCGGCCCGTCGCCATACGTCCCGATCCTGAGCGTGGTGTGCGGGAGCTCGATAGTGCGCACGTCGAGAGTCGTCGGTGTCGGGGGTGTCGGCGGCGCGGCTATGGTCGGTGGCAACGGTCCTCCGCAACGCAAGCGGTCATCGGGCACGGCGCCGCCGATTATGCGCGTGCGCGGGCCCTTAAGGCAAGCGTCACCGAAGTGCGGCATACTGCTCTCTGAGGGATCGTGCCGGAACGGTGGCCGAGGAATCGCGCGTGCCGCCCCACTCGACGAGGAGGAAATCGATGGAAGATCAGCCCGCAGTGCCTGAGGTTCCCCCTGCCGGTGCGCCCCCGGTCCCGGTCACGCCAGGGTCGCAGCCGAAGAAGAGCCGCACGACCCTGATCATCGTGATCGCGGTGGTGCTGCTCGCGTGCTGCGCGGTGAGCGCGTGCGCGATCGCATTGCTCGGCATGGGCTTCCTCGGTGATGGGGAGACGAGAGCGGCCGTCGAAGAAGCCGATACACACATCGAGGCAGCGTTCGAGATCGTCGAGGCCGTCGGAGCAGAGCTCGATGCTCTCGAGGAATCGGACCGGTTCGGCGAGCAGATCGCGGCGGTCGCAGCAGAAAGCCGTACGCGTCTCGAGGACGCCCATGCGGAACTGGACGCTGCAGGCGATACGATTCGTGCGCTCTCCGAGGGAGAGATCCGCTCCACGTACCTTGAGGCGCTCGAAGAGCTACGTTCGGCTGTCCGCGTCTTCGAGGACGTGTTCGATTTCCTGGTCGACAACGGCACGGCGATACAGGCAGCAGTTGACGCCGCTGATCTTCAAGACGAAGGGCTAGACCTGCTCAATCAAGCCATCAACCAGGCCAACAGGCGTGACTACGACGACTCGGAGACGAACTCCCGCGCGGCAGTCGAGAAGTTCGGGGCAGCCGCATCGCTCTTCGCCTCAGCGCACTCGAGCATTCCCAGCGCGGGTCTCGACCGTGCCGTCACCTACATGAACGAACTGCAGGAAGTATCGCGCATTCAAGTCGAGATCGCGGAGTTTGGACGTGCCAACAGGGTCAATGACTACAACAGAGCGCTCGAACGCATCGATGCGATCCACGCAGCGAGTGAGGGCGATCCCCTGTGGGACATCTTCGACGATCCCGAGTGGCTGCTGGGTCGTCTGGACGCGATGGAGCAACAGGTGATGGACCACATCGACGAGGCGGTACACCTCCGCGAACGGGTCGACGACCTGCTCGACTGAGAGCCAAGGGCGGCGCCAGCTAGAGCAACAGGCCGAGGAGCAGCGGGCTCCTCGGCCTGTGGTGTCTCGTATGGCGGGAGTAACGGGACTCGAACCCGCGACCTCTGGCTTGACAGGCCAGCGCTCTAACCAACTGAGCTATACCCCCGCGTGGGGCGGTCCGCTTCGCGGACAGCGAACGAGATTCTACCCTGCACCTGCACGCTTGTCCACCACTTTGGGGTAGCATCACCTCATGGAAGGGAAACCCGCTCCCTCGGGGAGTTTCGATACGGAACGGAGCGCGGCGCATGCATTGCGCTCCGAACTCGACGCACGGCTGACAGCGCGCGACCGCGCCGGTGCGGTGACCGCGGCACTCGAGGCCGTCGACTCCGGCGCGCTCGGCATCGCCGATCTTTACACGCTCGTTGTCGCGCCCCTGCTCGCCGACACCGGCTCGGCGTGGCGTAACGGCACGACCCGCGTGTGGGAGGAGCACTACGCGAGCGCGACCGCACGCACCATCATCGAGGCGCTCGCTCCTCGCGTCACTGCGGCAGCCGCCGAGACGACGGAGCGCGACACGACCGTGCTGCTCGCGTGCCCTCCGGGCGAATACCACGACCTCGGCCTGCGTATGGTGTTCGACCGCTTCCTGCTCGCCGGGTATCCCGCACACTTCCTCGGCGCGGACACGCCCGTGTCCGAGATCTGCCACGCCGCCGAGACGCTTGGTATAGGCCTCGTGGTGCTCTCAGCGTCGACCCACTACCACCGGGTGGGGCTACGCCATGTCGTCGAGGACCTCGCCCGCGGCCTTCCGGCCGGCACGCGCATCGCCGTTGGCGGCCCGGCGTTCGCCCGCGACACGGAGTGGGCCGCCGCAGGCGTCGCCGAGCTTCTCGACCCGGCAGCCTATGGCCTGCCCGGACTCGCTCCGCAGACGGAGGCCCCGTAGTGCTCCCCCTGCGCATCGCCTTTCGCTTCCTGCGCTCGGCACCCGTGCAATCGCTGCTCATCGCGGCCGGTATCTCTGTCGGCATCGCCACGCAGGTCTTCGTCGGCTCGCTCATCGTGAGCCTACAGGCCGGGCTCGTCGAGCAGACGGTCGGCTCGAGCTCCCAGGTCACCATCAGAGCTGCCGAGGAGGGCGATCCCGTCCGCTACACCGATGAGATGCGCGCGCTCATCGCGAGCGACGCGCGCGTCAAGCCGGGCGCCATCGCTCCCGTGCGCGAGATCTCCGGCCTCTACTCCGACGGCGAGGACTCCGCGCCGCTCACACTCAAGGGCGGCGAGCGGAGCGGGCTCGAGGCTATATA
>SLCP01000064.1 GCA_007125735.1 Coriobacteriia bacterium
CGCAAGGAGTGAGCGACCCCGCACGCGGACTGCGCACGGCGCCCTCTGCCGGCGCGACCTACCCGCTCGAGACGTACGTGGTCGCCGGGAACGTCACCGGTCTGGAGCCGGGTGTGTACCGGTATTCGCCCGAAGACCACGCACTCGTCCTCACCGACACGGGAGACGTACGTGGCGCGATCGCCGCCGCGGCGCTGTCACAGGACTTCATCGCCGAGGCACCGGCGACCATCGTCATCGCCGGGGTATACGCGCGCACGGCGCAGCGATACGGGGAACGCGCCACACGGTACGTGCACATGGAGGTCGGGCACGCGGGTCAGAACATCTGCCTGCAGGCGACCGCGCTCGGACTGGGAACGGTTCCCGTGGGAGCCTTCCGCGACCAGCAGGTCGCCGAGGTCCTCGGGCTACCCGCCGATCACGAGCCGCTCTACCTGCTGCCGGTCGGCCACCCGTAGGAACGGCTGCGGGCCACGTCAGCAGCCACTACCCGCCGAGGTACGCCCGCTTGAGCTCCTCGTTCTCGAGCATCTCGCTCGCTAAGCCATCGAGCACGACCTGACCGTTTTGCAGCACGTAGCCACGGTCGGCGATCGAGAGCGCGGCCGTGGCGTTCTGCTCGACGACGAAGATCGCCACTCCCTGCTTGTTGATCTCGGCGATCGTGTCGAACGACTGGTCGACGAGTGCGGGCGCCAGCCCCATCGAAGGCTCGTCCATGATGATGAGGCGCGGGCGGCTCATGAGCGCGCGACCGAACGCGACCATCTGCTGCTCGCCGCCGGAGAGCGTCCCGGCACGCTGGGAGCGACGCTCGTAGACGCGGGGGTATATCTCGTAGACGCGTTCGAGATCCGCAGCGATCTCGGCGGTGTCGCTACGCGTATACGCGCCCATCTCGAGGTTCTCGAGGACGGTCAGGTGCGGGAAGAGGCGCCGGTTCTCCGGCACGGTAGCGATGCCGCGCTTGATCCTCTCGGCGGTGCGCATGTTGTTGATGACCGCGCCGTCGAAGAACACCTCGCCGGTCGTGGGTTTCACGATGCCAAGGATCGTCTTCATCGTCGTCGACTTGCCCGACGCGTTGCCGCCGAGCAGGCAGACGATCTCGCCCGGGTAGACCTTGTAGTTGACGTCCTTGAGAACAGGTATGCGTCCGTAGTGCGTGTTGACGCCTCTGAACTCAAGAAGCGGTATCCGCGCCTCTTCTGCCAAGATATGCCTCCACAACCGCTGGATCGTTCGCGACATCGGCGGGTGCGCCCTCGGCGATCTTGACGCCGTGGTCCATCGCGATGACGCGATCGGACGCACCCATGATGACGTTCATGTCGTGCTCGATCATGAGGATGGTATAGCCCGCGTCGCGAAGGTTGCGTATCTGCCGCATGACCTCCATCGACTCCGCGGGATTCATCCCCGCGACCGGCTCGTCGAGTAGAAGCAGCCTGGGCTCACCCGCCAACGCGCGCGCGATCTCGAGCCTTCGGCGGTTCGCGTACGACAGCGACGACGCCGGCTGCGCGTGCCGGGCAAGCGGGAAGCGGCCCGGGAACATCGCGAGTATCTCGCGCGCCCGTGCGATCGACTCCTCCTCCTCGCGACGCATCTTAGGCGTGCGGAACATGCAGTCGAACACGTTGGCTTTGGTGCGTCCATGCATGCCCACGAGCACGTTCTCGAGCACGGTCATGTTGGAGAACAGCCGCAGCATCTGGAAGGTCCGCGAGACGCCGCGCGCGTAGATCTGTCCCGGCTTCAAGCCGGCGATCGACTCGCCCTGCATGAGGATGTCGCCGGAATCGGGCTCGTAGAGTCCCGTGATGACGTTGAACGTCGTCGTCTTGCCGCTCCCGTTCGGGCCGATGAGAGAGACGATCTCGCCTTCGTAGAGCTCGAACGACAGGTTGTTCACGGCTTTGAGGCCACCGAAGGACTTGGTAGCCGAGCGCACTTCGAGGATGAGTTCGGCCACGGTCTACACCTCCAAGTCCTGCTTGCCCTCTTCGAAGTCGAAGAGGTGTTGACTGGTCTTCTCGAGCTCGCGGGGGTCTTCCTCGTGCACCTCTCGGCGCCACAACTTATTCGGGAGCAGCCCTTCGGGTCTGAACACCACCATGAGCACGATGACGAGTCCGAATATCGCCATGCGGTACCGGTCGAACTCGGTCTGCATCGCCGCCTGAACGCCCGGCAGGAAGTTCGGCCCCACGGCACTCGGCAGCCACGAGGTGAACGCCTGCCGGATGACCTCGGGCGTGGCATCGAGCACGACCGCACCCAGTATGGCCCCGGGTATCGAGCCCATGCCGCCGAGGACGACCATCGACACCACGATCACCGACTGCATGAACAGGAAGTACGTCGGATTGATGAACTGCTGGTAGTAGGCGAAGATCGCACCGGCGAGCCCCGCGATACCCGAGCTCATCACGACGGCGAGCATCTTGGCGTGCGTCGGACGAACGCCTGAATGATGCGCGGCGATCTCATCTTCGCGCAGCGCGTTCCACGCACGCCCGATGCGCGAGTTCTTGATGTTGTTGAGCAGCGACACGATGATGACCACCGCCACAAGCAACAGGTAGAAGAACTCCATCGGCGAGTCGACCGTCCACCCGAAGATGACCGGGGGGTAGATGCCGGGGATACCACCGGGGCCGTTCGTGAGGCTCTCCCAGTTGTTGAGGGTCATCCGCGTGATCTCGCCGAACGCGAGCGTGACGATGGCGAGGTAGTCGCCGCGTAATCGGAGCGTGGGCACGGCTATGAGGAACCCGAACAACATCGCGAGCCCCATGGCGATAGCGATGATGACCCAGAAGTTCCACTGCAGCCCGAAGCGCGGCGACGACAGAAGGGCCGTCGAATACGCCCCGACCGCGAAGAACGCTACATATCCGAGGTGGAGTAGGCCGGTCTCACCGAGCACGAGGTTGAGGCCGACAGCAAGCAGAACGTAGACGAGCACGCGCGTTCCCACGCGCAGCCACAGCGTCTGAATGAGCCCGAAGTACTCCAGCATCGGAAAGGCGATCGCGAAGGCAAGGGCGAGCGCAATGTAGACCCAGCGCGGTACCCGATCGAAGAAGTCCAAGATGCGTGCAGTCATGGTCGCCATGGCTACACCTTCTCCTGGATGTTCTCGCCGAGGATTCCCGACGGCCGGAACATGAGTATCGCCATGAGCACGATGAAGGAGATGACGTGTTGCCACTTCGAGGCGAACTGGACGTCACCATTGGTGAAGAAGATGATAGCGAGTCCGAGCAGGAGGAGGTTGCCCACCATCAAGCGCACCGCATGTTGAGCCGAGACGTGTACGAGCGCATCGGTGCGTTCCGAGAGCAGCGTCTTGACCGCGAGCACGGGTGCGAACCGATACACGTTGCGCACCTGGCGCTCGTAGGCGGGAGTGCGAAACTCATCGGCGATATGCGCGACTCGCGCGTTAGGAGCCCTGAGCAGTTGGAAGTACATGCCGACCGCGAAGCCGGCGATGAGCAGCCACGCGAGCACTCCGAGCGAGAGTCCGACGCCCCAGTTCTCGGCCAGGCCGAGGACGAGCGCACCGACCACCGCTCCCGGGATGTTGCCGATGCCGCCGAGCACCGCCGCGGTGAAGGCCTTGAGCCCGTAGAGGAACCCCGTGTTGAACTGGAGCGAGCCGTAGTACATCGCCACGAGAAAGCCGCCTACCGACGCGAGCGCCGAGCCCATGATGAACGTGAACGAGATCGTCAGGTTGGTCTCGATGCCCATCATCTCGGCAGCCTCACGGTCCTGAGAGGTCGCCCGCATCGCCTTGCCGATGCGCGTACCCTTCACGATCCAGGTAAGCAGGCCCATGAGCACGAGCGAAGTCACGATGATCGCGATCTGCAGCACGCGGATCCGCGCGCCAAACACCTCGACGAACCCGGTCGGCACGATCGCCGTGGGCATGATGATGGGCTGTGGCCCGAAAATGATCACGATCATGTTCTGC
>SLCP01000048.1 GCA_007125735.1 Coriobacteriia bacterium
GATTCGAGGCCGGCGCCCATCTCGGCGGTGCCGGTCTTGCCCGCGACCGTGACGCCGGGGATCTGGGCGGCTCCTCCGGTGCCGGCCCGGACGGTGTCGACCATGATGTCGCTCACGGTCGCCGCGGTGGCGGCATCGGTGGCGGTCGTCCACCGGCGGGGCTCGGTCGTGGTGATGACGCGCCCGGCCGGGTCGCTGATGCGCTCGACGAGGTGGGGGCGCATGACGATGCCGTCGTTGGCGATCCCGGCCGCCACGAGCGCCATCTGGAGCGTGGTCGTCTGCGGGCCGGGCGGGCTCTCGTGCTCGCCCACGGGCTGACCCACGCCCGCCCAGGCGAGCTCCCACGTGGTCATCTCGGCCGGTACCGGCATGAGCGACGCGCGCGCTTCGGTCTCGATGGGCGGCACGCGTCCGAACCCGAACCCCTCGCTCTGCGAGACGAGCCCGCGTGCGCCGAGGTCGACCGCGAGCTGTGCGAAGACGGTGTTGATCGAGCGCATGGTGGCCGAGCGGAGGTCCGAGTCTGGGTAGGAGCTGCCGCCGTAGTTGGTGACGGGCGCCCCGCCGATCTCGATGCGCGCGGGCGCCGTGTACGTGGTGTCCGCAGAGGCAACGCCCGCGCCGAGCGCGCCGGTGAGCGTCACGATCTTGTACGTCGAGCCGGGCGGGTAGAGGCTCTGCGCGGCGCGGTTGAAGAGCGGAGCGTCACCGGCGGCGGAGAGCGAGTCCCACAGCTCGTTCACTCGCGCCGGCTCGTAGGTGGGCGACGACGCCATCGCGAGCACGGCGCCGGTCGACGGGTCGAGCGCCACGATCGCGCCCCGGCGCCCGGCGAGCTGTGCCTCGGCCGTGCGCTGTACGCGCGAGTCGATCGTGAGCCACACATCGTTGCCGCGCACCGGAAGGCCCGCAGCCGCATCGACCGCGTCGCGGAAGGTGCGGAACACCCGCTGGCCGGAGAGCGTGTCGTTCATCGCGGCCTCGATACCTGAGCGGCCGTACGTGACGCTGTAGTAGCCCACGGCGTGCGCGGCGAGCGAGTCGGCGGGGTAGCGGCGGCGGTAGATCTCGCCGTCGGCCACCGACTCGGCGAGCAGCGTCCCGTCGGCGGTGACGATCGAGCCTCTCGGCGAGCGGATCTCTTGAGCGAGCCCGCGCGTGTTGGCGGGGTGGTTGTTGAGATCGCGCGCGATGACCACCTGGATGTAGGTGAGGTTCACCACGAGCACCGCGAGGAGCACGCTCAAGGTCGTCGCGATACCGGTGAGCCGCCGGGCGAGCGCCACCCGGCCGAGGACCCCGCTGTCGCCGGCGAGGGTCACCATCTCGGTGGCTCGGCCGGTCGCGGCATCACCGGCGCGTAGCAGCAGGCCGAGGAGCATGAAGTTCGCGAGTATCGACGAGCCGCCGTAGCTCGCGAACGGGAGCGTGATGCCGGTGAGCGGGATGAGGCGCGTCACGCCGCCGATGATGACGAAGACCTGCAGTCCGAACGCCGCCACGAGGCCTGCCGCGGTGAACGCGGCCACGTCGGAGCGGGCACGCGCCGCGGTGGCGAGTCCACGCATGCAGAACAGCAGGTACGCGACGATGAGTGCAGCTCCGCCGAGCAACCCGAGCTCCTCTGCGACCGAGGTGAAGATGAAGTCGGTCTCCACGAACGGGATGCGGCCGGGGAATCCGTTGCCCACACCCACGCCGGTCAGCTGTCCGGCCGCGAGCGCGAAGAGCGATTGGACGAGCTGGTAGCCTCGGCCGGTGGCGTCGGCGAAGGGGTCGAGCCAGATGTCGACGCGGACCTGCACGTGGCTGAATATCGAGTGGGCAACCGTCGCACCCACCGCGAAGAGCCCCAGCCCGACGGCGACGTAGGAGGTCCTCCCGGTGGCCACGTAGATCATCACGAGGAACATGCCGAAGAACAGGAGGCTCGAGCCGAGGTCCTTCTGGGTCATGAGGACGAAGAGCGAGATCGCCCACATGAACACGAGCGGGCCGAGGTGGCGCAGGGCAGGCACGCCCACGCCGAGGACCTTCTTGGTGGAGATGGAGAGCACCTCGCGGTGCTCGGCGAGGTACGCCGCGAGGAAGAGTGCGATGAGCACCTTGGCGACCTCGCCCGGCTGGAACGAGAGCCCGCCGAACCGCAGCCACAGCTGCGCGCCGTTGACTTCGACGCCGATGAGCGAGGGGAGCACGAGCAGTGTGAGGCCCACGAGCATGATGGTGTACTTGTAGCGCGCCGCGCGCTCGAGCGAGGGGACCGCCACGAGGGTGCCGACCATCGCGGCGACCCCCACGAGCAGCCAGATGACCTGCTGCGACCCGAGGTCGGCGTCGAGCCGCGTGACGAACGCGAGGCCGAGCCCGGAGATGAGCGCGGTGAGCGGGAGGAGCACCGGGTCGGCGGCGGGAGCGAGGAAGCGTACGGCGATATGCGCGCCGAGGAACGCGGCGAGCAGGCCGGCGGGCACCGCGAAGTCCGCGAGCCCGAGGTCGGCCGCGGTGCGCGCGTGCACGAGAGCGAAGATGACGAGCACGGCCGGGGCTGCGGCGAGCAGGAGCAGCAGCTCGGTGTTGCGGCGCGCACGCACGGCTACGGGGTCCCGGCGGACGGCTCGGGTTCGGGTGACGGCTCGAGGGCGGGCGGATCGATACGGGCCCGGTACTGCTCGATCAGGTCGAAGCCGGCCTCGACGTTCTCCACGGGCACGCCGTTGGCGAGTCGTTGCGCGGTGACGATGTCGAGCGCGCTCACGGTGATGGTGGTCTCGGCCTCGAGCCACCGCAAGCTGACGCCGGCGAACTCTCCCGGCACGCCGCGGTAGAGCACCACCACACCGCCTTCGTCGACGAGGTAGGCCCGCTCCTGCGCGTAGCGGTACGTGCCCCACCCGGCGATAGCGAGCACGGCGAGGAACGCGAACGTCCAGACGAGCACCGAGGTCCATCCGCGCGGGGCGCGCGGGGCCGCGAGTCCTCCTCGGCCAGCCTCGATATCGACGAGCACCACCGAGGTGTTGTCGTGCCCACCCGCCTCGTTCGCGCGGTCGACGAGCATGCGCACCGCGACGTCGGGGTCGCGGTAGGTGTCGAGGATCTCGGCGATCTCGGCATCGGGGAGCATGCCGGTCAGACCGTCGGAGCAGAGCAGCAGGCGGTCGCCGGTCTCGGCGTCGACCTCGAAGGTGTCGGGGTACATGTTGTTGTCGGTGCCGAGCGCGCGCGTGATGACGCTGCGGTTGGGGTGGGTGCGCGACTGCTCCTCGGTGAGCGTGCCCTGGCGGATCATGTCCGCGACGACCGAGTGGTCCTCGGTGATGCGTTCGAGGGTGCCGCCGTGCAGCAGGTAGGCGCGGCTGTCGCCCACGTGCGCGACTGCGATCCGCCCGCCCTCGACGACCGCGGCGGTGAGCGTCGTCCCCATGCCGTCGCGGCCGAGGCCGTCGTGGGCGGCCTGGATGACGGCGCGGTTCGCGGTGCGCACCGCACGTCCGAGCGCCTTGGCGTCGGGACGGCGGGGGGCCGAGGTTACGAGCGCGTCGATGGCGGTGTTGCTCGCGACCTCACCGGCCTCGTGCCCGCCGAGACCGTCGGCGACCGCGAAGAGCGGCGGCTCGAGCAGGATCGCGTCCTCGTTGTGGGTGCGGACGCGGCCCACATCGGTAAGGCCGGCGTAGGTGTTCTTGCGCGGGCGGGCGCTCACGCTTTCACCGCCTTGAGGCGCACGGTTCCCAGGTCGACGGTATCGCCCGAGGCGAGCGCGACGGCGCCGGAGATGCGTGTACCGTTGACGACCGTGCCGTTGGTGGAGTTCAGGTCCTCGATGACCGCGGCGCCGTCGGGCGTGGGCGTGACGCGCGCGTGGGCCGAGGAGACGAAGTCATCGGCGATGACGATGTCGGCTCCTGGCGAGCGGCCGATGACGATGGGGCCGGCGATGGGGATGCTCACGCCTTTGAGCTCGCGCGGCCCCTCCA
>SLCP01000136.1 GCA_007125735.1 Coriobacteriia bacterium
GCCGCTGATGTTCTACCGCCACACCCACATCGCCTCGGACAGGGTCGTTGACGGCGTCTACAGCGCCGACGGCATGTTCGACTTCAAAAGTGTCTGGTTGAGGCAGTAGCAGAAGTCATGACGCACGTCGTCGTGCCTTCGTGGTAAGACAGGTGCCGGGTCGCCCGCCCGGGTGGCCCGGCACCTCTCTGCGAACGTGTAGCGTTTGGCGCGCCCGGAAGCGAGAGCTTGCCTATGCTCAGGTATGCCGTCCGCCGCATACTCCAGATGATCCCGGTCTTCATCGGGGTCACGATCATCTTGTTCGTTCTCCGCGCTCCCGGCGTCTTGCCCGGCGATCCGGTTCGCATGATCACGGGGGAGCGAGCCATCCCCGAATCGCTGCGCGAGCAGATCATCGAGAAGCACGCGCTCGATCAGCCGCTGCACATGCAGTACGTGATCTACGTGAGGAACCTGCTGCAGGGCGACCTCGGCGAGTCGTACCAGCGGGGCCGGCCCGTGGTCGACATCTTCGCCGAGAAGTTCCCCAACACGCTGCGGCTGGCGGTCGCGGCGATCATCGTCGAGATCGTGCTCGGCTTGACGGCGGGCATCGTCTCGGCCATTCGACAATACTCGTTCCTCGACGTCTTACTGACGTTATCGACCTCGGTGCTCGTGTCGGTGCCGGTGTTCTGGCTCGGCATGTTGTTCCAGATATTCTTTGGCATCCGGCTCAAAGAGTGGACGAACGACGCGTTCTACCTGCCGATATCGCAGATGTCTTCTGCTCAGTTCCCTGACTGGGTACACCTGATCCTGCCGGCGATAACCTTGGCGTCGGTCTCGACCGCGTACGTGGCGCGCATCATGCGCAGTCAGATGCTCGAGGCCATGGGGCAAGACTACATCCGTACCGCCGAGGCCAAAGGCCTCAAGCGGCGCACGGTCGTCTACCGGCATGCGCTCAAGAACGCGATGATCCCCGTTGTGACGTTCGTCGGCATCGACTTCGGCGTCATGATGAGCGGAGCGATCCTGACTGAGACCGTCTTCAGCTGGCCCGGCGTAGGCCGCGAGATCTTCCTTGCTGTCGGGCAGCGTGACTGGCCGATAGTGATGGGCGGGGTCATCATCATCGTGGTGATCATCATGATCATCAACCTCATCGTCGACCTCAGCTACGCGCTGCTCGACCCGCGGATCAGATACGGGGGTGGTGCCGAGTGACCCTCCGCGATCCAGGCAACGTCACCGCGCCGAGTCGCACCCTGTGGGGCGATGCGTGGCGCCGGTTGCGCAAGAACAAGTTCGCGATCGCCGGGCTCGTGTGGATCGTGTTCATCGTCGCGATGACGCTCAGCGCCGACCTGTGGGTCCCGGCGACGTTCGGGGACCCGCTCGCCATCAACACCGCCCCGGGGGCGAGCCTCGCACCGCCCTCGCTCGAACACCCCTTCGGTACCGACAAGCTCGGCCGCGATGTGTTCTCGCGTGTCGTGTACGGCGCCCGGGTGTCGCTCACCGTCGGCGTGCTCGCGGTCTCGATCTCGCTCGCAATCGGCCTGCTGCTCGGCTCGCTTTCGGGCTACTACGGCAAGTTCATCGATACGATCGTCATGCGCTCGGCCGACGTATTCTTCGCTTTCCCCTACATCCTGTTCGCCATCGCGCTTATCGCGGTCCTCGGCCCGAGCTACCGCAACGTCTTCATCGCCATCGGTATCCTCGGCTGGCCGAGCATCGCACGCGTGTTCCGCAGCTCGATCCTCTCGGTCAAGGAGAACGAGTACGTGGACGCCGCGCGCGCGATGGGCGCCTCCGACCTGCGGATCATGGTGCGCCACATCATGCCCAACGCGATCGCCCCGATCATCGTGTACGGCACGATGAGCGTTGGCGGTGCGATCATCACCGAGGCCGCGCTCTCGTTCCTCGGGATGGGCGTACAGCCGCCTACGCCGTCGTGGGGCCTCATGCTCTCCGACGCCAAGTCGCTCATGTTCGCCGCGCCGTGGCTTACCATCTGGCCCGGGTTCGCCATCCTGACAACCGTGCTGTCGTTCGTGCTCATGGGCGATGGGCTGCGCGACGCACTCGACGTCAAGATGAAGGACTGACCGATGAGCGCCCTCCTCGAGGTCAACGGTCTCGCCACCCACTTCACGACACGCGACGGGGTCGTCAAGGCGGTCGACGGCGTCTCGTTCAGGCTCGACGCGGGCAAGACGCTCGCTGTGGTGGGGGAGTCGGGCTCGGGCAAGTCGGTGACGGCGCTCTCGATCATGCGCCTCGTCGCCAAGCCGCGCGGCAACATCGTCGCGGGCGAGGTGCTCTTCAAGGGCGACGACCTCCTCAAGATGGACGACGCCCGCGTGCGCGACCTGCGGGGCGACCGCATCGCGATGATCTTCCAGGATCCGATGACCTCGCTGAACCCGGTCTTCAGGGTCGGACGCCAGATCGGCGAGTCGCTCATGCTGCACAAAGGCATGAGTCGCAAAGAGGCGTTCGAGCGCGCGATCGAACTCCTCGACATGGTGGGCATCCCCAACCCGCGCGACCGGGCACGAGACTACCCGCACCAGTTCTCGGGCGGCATGCGGCAACGCGCGATGATCGCGATGGCGCTTGCGTGCGACCCCGACATCCTCATCGCAGACGAACCCACGACCGCCCTCGACGTCACCATTCAAGCGCAGATCCTCGAGCTCATGATGGAGATGCAGGCGCGTACGGGAGCGGCGATCATCATGATCACGCACGATCTCGGAGTTGTCGCGGATCTCGCCGACGACGTCATGGTGATGTACGCCGGCAAGCAGGTCGAGTACGGGCCGTCCGACGCGATCTTCTACGACCCGTTCCACCCCTACACGTGGGGCCTGCTCGACTCCCTTCCGCGCCACGACGTCGACGAGAAGGGTGTGCTACACCCGATCACCGGACAGCCGCCGAGCCTCATCAACGTTCCGCCGGGATGCGCGTTCCACCCACGGTGTCCCTTCGCGCAAGAGGTGTGCGAGACCGACGTGCCGCCTGCGCTCGCCGTGACCGACGCCCACGTCTCGGCGTGCCACTTCTCGACCGATCCCGAGTTCCGCCGAGGGGTCGCGGTCGCGTGCGCCGTGCCCGAGGGGGTGGAGTCGGCGTGAGCGAGCTGCTCAAGGTCGAGAACCTGTGCAAGTACTTCCCGGTCGAACAAGGCGTGCTCGGCAGCCGGATCGGCCGCAAGGTCCACGCCGTCGACGACGTGTCGTTCAGCGTGAATGCCGGCGAGACGCTCGGGCTCGTGGGCGAGTCCGGGTGCGGCAAGTCCACGACCGGCCGGTGCGTCATGCGGCTCCTCGAGCCTACCTCGGGCACGATCACCTTCGACGGACAGGACGTGGGCGCCATGAAGCGGGCGGCGCTCAAGGCGTTCCGCCGCGACGTGCAGATCATCTTCCAGGACCCGTACGCCTCACTCAACCCGCGCATGACGATCGGCGAGATCGTGTCGGAGCCGCTCGTGGTGCACGGTATCGGGACCAAAGAGGAGCGGCGCGACCGCGTCAAGGAGCTTCTCGAGGTCGTGGGGCTCAACCCCGAGCACATCAATCGCTACCCGCACGAGTTCTCCGGCGGACAGCGCCAGCGCATCGGCATCGCGCGCGCTCTCGCGCTCCAGCCGCGTCTCGTCGTGTGTGACGAGCCGGTCTCCGCGCTCGACGTCTCGATCCAGGCGCAGGTCGTGAACTTGCTCGACGACCTGCAGGACCGGTTCGGCCTCACCTACCTGTTCATCGCGCACGACCTGTCGGTGGTCCGCCACATCTCGGACCGCGTGGCGGTCATGTACCTCGGCATGATCGTCGAGATCGGCGACTGGAAGGGCCTCTACGACGCCCCGCACCACCCGTACACGCAGTCGCTCCTGTCGGCGGTGCCCGTGCCCGATCCGGCGAAGCAGCGAAACCGCTCGCGCATCATCCTCGAGGGAGACGTTCCGAGCCCGATCGACCCTCCCACGGGCTGCCGTTTCCACACCCGCTGTCCGATCGCGCAGTTCCCGCGCTGTGCCGAGGAGGTGCCCGCGTTGCGCGAGGTGTCTCCGGGCCACCGAGCGGCGTGTCACTTCTCGGCGCCCCACCCTATACCGGTCATGGGGTAGGAGCGCGCGCCGGTCACGGGTACACTCGCAGATGATGCCTGCCGAGCGATCGTGAGGAGTCGCCGTGCGACCAGACCCTGCCGAGCGGATCGATGCCCGTGCCGTCACCGTATGGCGTCTCGCCGGAGCGCTCAACCTGTTCGTCCCGGCCGTCGCCGCCGGCGGTGCGATCGGGCTCGCGGCGGCCGACCTCATACCCTCATGGGCTGCCGGGGTGGCGATAGGCGTCTTCCTCGCGATCGCGGTCCTCACGGTGGTAGTGGTCCCGCGCGTCAGGTGGCTCAGGTGGCGCTACGAGGTATCCGAGAGTGAGGTCTACCTTCTGTACGGCCTCATCATCCGCACGCGGACGCTCATCCCGATGACCCGCGTGCAGCACGTCGACACCAAGGCCGGACCGCTGCTGCGCGCGTTCGGGCTCTCGTCGGTGACGGTCGCCACCGCCGGGGGAGAGCATGAGATACCCGCGCTCGCCGATGCGGTCGCCGACCGCCTCCGCGACCGGATCGCGGTGCTTGCCCGGGTGACCGACGATGTGGTCTGAGCCCCGCAGGGCGCACCCGGCTGGTGTACTCGTCTACTCGGCCAAGTTCCTCGGCGCGCTGCTGACGCCGGCGATCGTCCTCGTCGCGGTACTCGGAACAGGGGACGATCCGCGGACGATCGTGGGGATCCTGTTCGTGGGTGCGCTCATCGTGTTCGGCGCCGGTGTGGCCGTCGCGCTTGCGTGGGCCGAATGGTACCGTTTCACCTTCCACGTCGAGGACCGGACGCTCCGGGTGGAGCACGGGCTCATCGTGCGCAGAAGCACGCGGCTCACGCCCGAGCGCATCCAGTCGGTCGACACGCGCGCCAACCTGCTCTTCCGTATCCTCGGCCTCGTCACACTCGACGTCCACACCGCTGGCCGAGGACAAGCGCCCGAGGTCTCGATCCCTGCGCTGACCGAGGAGGACGCTCGTGCGCTCGCCGATGAGTTGCGGAGCGCGTCGCGCCAGGCGGCCGCGGGCGAAGCGGTGGAGGGCGGCGAGGGGGCCGCAGATTCCGTACCCGGAGGAGAGGCGGGTCCCGCGCCCGCCGGGCCCGCGTGGAGGCTCAGCACGCGCGACCTCGTGCTCGTCTCGGTGACGTCTTCGGCCGGTCTGCTCGCGATGGCCGCGCTCGCGCCGGTGGTCGGAGCATTCGTTCCTGCGTTCGTGGGCGACATGCCCGTCGCTGAGATACTGCCGGCAGGCTCGGCGGTCTTCTTCGTGTTCATCGGGCTCATGCTCGTGTTCTTCCTTATCGTCGCGTGGGTGATGGGCAGCGTGGCGACCGCACTCATGTACTGGGACTTCCTGTGCGTCCGTACGGGAGGCGACGTGCGGATCGAGCGCGGATTGCTGCAACGGGAGACCCGCAACGTGCCGCTCGGACGCGTCCAGGCGGTTCGCCTCATCGAGGGACCGCTTAGGCAAGCCATCGGACGGGTCACGGTGGGAGTGGATGCCGCCGGCATCGCGAGTGGGCAGGGCCAGCAGATGGGGCCCACCGTACTGCATCCCCTGCTCTCGCGCGCAGAGGCGATCCGCTTTCTCGATCTCATGGTCCCCGGGCACACCGGGCCGCGTCTCGAGGGACTGCCGAGGAGCGCGCGTCGCCGGTACGTCATCCGCGCGGTGGCACCTGCGCTCCTCGTGACGGTCCCTGTCGCGGTGATCGTGCCGTACGGGTGGTTCGCTCTCGTCGTGCCCGTGCTGGCGGGCGCATACGGCCTCCTCGCGTACGCCGATGCCGGATGGGCGGTCCACGGCGGCGTGCTTGCGCTCCGCTACCGGGTGGCAGCGCGCACCACGGCGGTCGTGCGCCGGGAGCGCATCCAGTCCGTCGCCGTAAGCCAACACCCGCTCCAGGCGATCGCCGGGCTCGGGACGCTCGTCGTGCGTGTCGCTTCGAGCCCGCAGCCTGCCACGTTCTCGCTCGCGCACGTCGACTTCGCCGAGGCGATCGGTGTCGTCGAATGGGTGTCGGGCGGGGTGGAGGTCGTCGAGCCGGACGAGGCGGGAGCCGCGATGCATCCGGGGCCGGACGACGTGTAGCGCGCGCAAAACGAGTGCGCTATACTGTCGTCCGTCGCGCTCACGAGCGGCGACATGTCCGAGTGGCGGAACGGCAGACGCGCTAGGTTGAGGGCCTAGTGTCCCTAGGGACGTGCGAGTTCAACTCTCGCCTCGGACACCAACGAACACGAGAAGCTCTCCTCGGCGCGAGGGGAGCTTCTTTCGTTGCCGCACTCATGCCGTGGCGTTGGCTTCTCTGCCCAGGTAGCGCAGTACGACGATGGCGACATCGTCACCGATGTCTCCGCCCGTGTGGCGTTCGGCTTCCGCGATGAGGGCGTCGACCACGGCCTGGGGCCCTCGGTCCGAGGAGGACTCCACGATACGGCCCACACGCTCCTCGCCGAGGAGAACGGAACCGTCGCGCGCTTCGATGAGACCGTCGCTGAAGAGCACGACGAGCGTGTCGGGCGTCAGATCGATCCCGAACTCGGTGAACGATGCATCCGGTACGACGCCGAGCGGCGGGAACCGCTCGAGGTTGTGCTCGATGCACTGGCTTTCGATGCATATGAAGGGCGGCGGGTGGCCCGCGCAGACCATCGTGAGACATCCGCTGCGCATGTCGATCGTCCCGTACACGGCCGTGATGAACCGGCTTTCGTCGATCTGAGAGGCGATGGCGGCGTTGGCGGAGGCCATGACGTGTGCAGGACGGTGGTCTTGGTATGCAAACGCCCGCACGGTGCTCTTGGCGAGCGCGGTGAGAGTCGAGGCCTCGAGCCCCTTGCCGGACACGTCGCCGAGTACGAACGCCACGGTCTCCTCGGCCACCTCGAAGACGTCGTAGAAATCGCCTCCGATGCGCGCGAGCTCGGCTGCCGAGCGATAGGCGTGCGCTATCTCCAGACCGGGCACCTCGTCGGGCAGGGAGAGCAGGGCAGCCTGGAGGGTATCGGCGATCGCTCGCTGCGATTCGAAGAGCCGGGCGCTCTCGATGGCGACCGTGATCGACTTGGCGAGCGTGTCGGCGAACGAGAGCTCGGCCGCAGAGAAGCGGTGCGGGGCCGAGTGGTAGTTGTAGTAGACGATACCGAGGACCGACCCGCGTGACCTGAGCGTCAATCCGAGAAGGGCTCGTACGTCCCACCTGCGCAGCGCGTCACGGGCGACACACGGCTCTACGTGCACGTCGGGACACGCGAACACGCTTCCCTCGTCGAGGGGCGTCCAGGGTCCTTCCTCGGCGGACGGGTCGCCGGGGAATCGGTCGCGGTGCGCCACGAGCCAGGTGTCGTCACGGTGCGTGAACACGACCGCGCTGTCGGCGCCGAGCGCGCGGGCTCCTCGGTCGGCGGCGATGCGAAGGACCTCGGACACGTCCGAACTCGCGTTCATCGCCGCGTCGATCTCGGTCACGGCTTCGGTGAGGTCTCGAGACCGGCGCAGAGCCTCCTCCTCGGCCTTGCGGTCGTCGATCTGCTCGAAGGTCGCGATGAAGTGCAGCGGCGCTCCCTCGGCGTCGTGGAGCAGAGTCCGAGCGGCCTCGACCCACACGATAGATCCGTCCTTTGCGATCAACCGCTTGTCGATTCGATACTCATCGACCTCAGCGTTCACGAGGCGCTCGATACGTGCGCGTTCCCGTGGCCGGTCTTCGGGATGCGTGATCTCGTCGGGCCGGAGGTACTCGAGTTCATCGGCCTGATATCCGGTGATGCCGAGGAGGCGGTCGTTGAAGCGCATCCACTGACCGTTCAGGTCGATGTGTGCCATGCCGGTGGCCGCTTGCTCGAACGTCGCCCGGAACCGCTCCTCGCTCTCGGACAGTTCGCGGGTCACGCGTTTGAGGTCGCCGAAGAGCACGTCGAAGGGGCGCACGAGCACCGTCTCGACGACGGCCCGGTACAGGAGGAAGAACGTCGCGATCTTGAGCACGTGGCCGATGAGGTTCCAGATCGCCTCCGGGTCCGTGTAGAGGGTGAAGCTGAGTTCCGACGCGATCGCGGTGACGATCGCCGCCGAGAGGAGCAGGTAGACCTCGCGCGGGAACGCGTCACGGTATACGCGTACGGCGATGAGCCCGACCAGCATCGCCGCCGAGATGGCGTACTCGCTGTAGATCTTGAAGGGGGTGAGGCCGACACCTTCCACGAATGCCGCCGGGAAGACGTCGAAGACGAACACGCTTGCAAGCAATGCTGCGGTAGCGACGGCGAACCCGGCAAGCACGGCTGGGGCCGATACTGTCCGCCGCGCATACGCGGGTGCGATGACGAGCGCTGCCGCCTGTAGGTAGCGGGCGATGAGCCACAACTGGGTAGGCAGGTTCGCGTCAGCGTCGGGGAACACACCCATCCCGCTGTATGCGAGCGTGTGCAACACGTCGACGCACGCAGCCGCGAAGAACCCCACGCCGAGGACGACCAGGTATCCGGCATCGAAAAAGCGCCGCAGGTTCCAGGTGATCATGAACATGCCCGCGGCTATCGCGACGGCGAAGATCTCGACGAGAGAGTGGAACAGGAGGTAGCCGTGGATGTAACGAACGGCTACGAGCGCTGCCGTGACGGCCACGGCGACGCCGGCGTAGAGCGACCACGGGGTGCGCCGGTCGTGAGCGGCGGCGGGTCCGTCCATGAATCCTCCTGGGGGAAAGGTCAACATATCGTGTCACGCGCGCGCCGCAGGTTCAACACCGATCGGAGCATGGTCTATGCTTGACACGCGGCGCGCTCGTCAGGTGTGCGCCGCTGCCGTCACGCGCTACTGGAGTGGAGAGCCGGTGCTGTCGTTCGATACCGTGGTGCTCGGCGAGGGGCAGGTGTTCCCGTGCCGCACGTGCCGCCCCGGGACCTCCGCCGTCGAGTACGCGCCCCTTGCCGAGGTGACGGACCGCATAGCCGCCGCGCTGCAGGCGGCTCCGGCGACCGGCATCCTACTCGCGGGACCCGAGCCTATGGGCCACCCGGCGCTGCCCGAGATCGTCCGCTTCGCCGCGGCGCAGGGCGCTGCTCGCATCGGTCTGCAGACCGGAGCCGGCGCCCTCGCGCACGGCCAGAACGCTCCCGGCTCGATCGCGACCGGCGTACGCCTCATCGAGGTGCCGCTCCTGGGCGCCGATGCAGCCGAGCACGATGCACGCTCTCGCACGCCCGGCGCGTTCGACGCGGCGCGCGCGGGTGTGGCGCGCTTCCGCGAAGCCGCCGCTGCAGCGGGCGACCACGTCGTCGTGCGCGGGCGGCTCGACGTGTGTGCGCACACCGCCGCCTCCCTTCCGGCTACCGTCGCGACCTTCGCGGAGTGGGGCGCGTCGAGCGTCGTGCTCGAGGCCACCGGCCCGCTTGCGCGGTCCGACCTCGCCTTCGTGCGCGCTGCGTGCGAGACGGGGACGGTCAACCGGGTCTGGGTCGCCGTGCGCGGCGTCGCCCCCGACACGCTCGGCCCTGACGCGCTGCACGCGAGCGACGTCGTCGAGTGCCGGGGAGGCCGGACGTGAGCGCGCCCGCACTCAAGGTCGCCCTCGTGGGCGTCAACTCGGTCGGCTACCGTTCGCTCGCCCTCGCGTACGTACGCGCCTACGCGCAGGCCGAACCGCGGCTCGCTGGCGATGTGGGCTTCATCACGCTCGACCTCGACGTGAGCGTCGATCCGTGGTGGATCGCCTACCGCCTCGCCGGCCTCGAGCCCGATGTCGTGGGCTTCTCGGTCACGTGCTGGAACGCCCGGGCTGTCTACGAGACGTGTCGGCTTCTGCGCGCCGTGCTTCCCGAGTGCCGCATCGTGCTCGGCGGTTCGGAGGTCGGTCCCGTGGCCGAGGAGGTCGTTCGCGCGAACCCCGCGGTCGATGCCGTCGTGCGCGGGGAGGGGGAGGAGAGCTTCGCCGAGCTCCTCCACGCCATCCGCAAGGGGCGCGCGCTGTGGCGCGTCGATGGGGTGACCGCGCGCAAGGACGGGGAGCCTGCGAGCGCTCCGGACCGCGGTCTCATCGCCGATCTCGACCGCGTACCCTCGCCCTACCTGAGCGGTGTCTTAGAGCCGTTCGACGGCGGCGCCTACATCGAATCGTACCGCGGGTGTCCACACCGGTGCGGCTACTGCTATGAGGGTAAGGGCTCGCAGCGCGTGCGCTCGTTCTCGCGCGAGCGCGTCGAGGCCGAGATCGAGCGGATCGCGACCGCACCGGGCGTGCGGTCCTTCTCCTTTATCGACCCGGTGTTCAACCTCACGTCCGAGCGCCTTGCGTGGCTCAGCGACGCCCTCGCTCCGTACGCCGCGCGCGGCACGCGCCTCCACACCATCGAGGTCGACATCGAGCGCATCGGTCCGGCCGAGGCAGCGCTGCTCGCCCGCGCCGGGGTCGCCTCGGTCGAGACCGGCCCCCAATCGGTCGGCGCTCGCGCGCTCGAGGTGTGCCGCCGCTTGTTCGACCGCTCGAAGTTCGAGGCCGGCGTCGCGGCGCTCAAAGCCGAGAGCATCGGCGTGGAGTGCGATCTCATCATCGGCTTGCCGGGAGATACGCCCGCAGACGTGCTCGAGGGCATGCGCTTCGCCGCCGATCTCGACCCGGGGACCATACAGATGTCGACCCTCCACGTGCTTCCCGGCACGGATCTGTGGCACCATGCCGAGGAGCTCGGCATGGTGCACGACCCCGAGCCGCCGCACGAGGTGATCTCGACCGCCGAGATCGGCTTTGCCGACCTCCGCCGTTTGGAGGTCCTCGGCAGCGCACTCATGGACCACTACCGCGCGCGTACGCCGCGCACGTAAGAGGAGGCATCAAGATGTACGGTGTATCCAAGCGGGCCGAGGTGATCAGGCCGTTCGTCGTGATGGACGTCGTCGCACGCGCCAAGGAGCTCGCGGCGGCCGGTCACGACATCGTCCGGCTCGAGATCGGCGATCCGGACCTGCCCACTCCGGCGATGATCACGCGCGCCGCAGAGGCGGCGATGGAGTCGGGCGACACCGGCTACACGCAATCGGCCGGTCTGCCGGACCTGCGAGACGCGATATCGGCGCATTACGCATCCGCGTACCACGGCGTGACGGTCGACCCGGCCGACATCGTCGTCACGCAGGGGACCTCGCCGGCGATGCTCCTCGTGTTCGGGGCGCTCCTCGATCCCGGCGACGAGGTCATCATCTCCGATCCGTGCTACCCGGCGTACCCCAACTACGTGAACTTCCTCGGCGGGGTGCCGGTCCCACTCCGCGTCCGTGCGGAGGAGGGCTTCCGGTACCGCCCCGAGGAGGTCCGCGCCGCCATCACGCCGCGGACCCGCGCCATCATGGTCAACTCGCCATGCAACCCCACGGGCACCGTGCTCCCGCCCGAGGACCTCGCGGCGCTCGCGGCGATCGCCGAGGAGACGGGCGTGTGGATCGTGAGCGACGAGATCTACCACGGTCTCGATTTCTCAGGGGCGAGCCGCTCGATCCGCGAGTTCACCGATCGCGCGTTCGTGCTCAACGGCTTCTCGAAGGCGTACGCGATGACCGGATGGCGCCTCGGCTACCTCATCGCGCCGCGCGCGTTCGTGCGCCCGGCCGAGAAGATCCAGCAGAACTTCTTCTTGTGCGCGAACCATTTCGTGCAAGTCGCAGGCACGGTCGCGCTCACCGAGGCCCAAGGCGAGGTGGCTAAGATGCGGGAGACCTACGACGAACGCCGCCGCTACCTCGTTCCCGCCTTGCGCGACGAGGTCGGCCTGCGGATCGATGCCGAGCCCACCGGTGCGTTCTACGTGTTCGCCGACGCTTCTGCGTGGGGTACCGACTCGCTCGATATGTCCCGCCGCATTCTCGAAGAAGCGCACGTCTCGTGTGCTCCGGGCGTGGACTTCGGGCCGGGCGGGGAGGGCTTCTTGCGTTTCAGCTACGCGACCTCGCTCGACCGGCTGAGAGAGGGCGTCTCCCGTCTCGCAGCTTGGGGAGCCGGGCACTCCTGAGTCCGGCTCCCGGCCCCGTGACGCTGTTCGGCGCAGGGAAGCCGTTCGTCAACCGCTCGTCAGATGGGTCTGTCGTTTCGCCTTCTCGCCGCCGATGCGTATACTGTACGAGTCGCTTCGCGGCGGCGGCATGGATGTTGCTCATCTCACTGCAACGTCTGGTTATACCTTCGGGCGCAGCCCGGAAGGGGGCTTCTCTTGAGCGAGTGTTGGAGCAAGGCGGATCTACACATCCACTCGAACCACAGTGATGGGCTCGCACGTATCCCCGAGATCATGGACCACGTCCAGGAGAACACCGACCTGAGCGTGATCGCCATCACCGACCACAACACCATCGAGGGCGCGCTCTTCGCCAAGGCGCTCGAGGACATGTACGACTTCGAGGTCATCGTCGGCGAGGAGATATCGTCGCGCTCTGGTCACGTCATCGGCCTCTTCCTCGAGGAGCACATCCCCGCAGGCCTGAGCGTCTCCGAGACCATCGCGCGCATCAGGGAGCAGGACGGCATCGCGATGATCCCGCACCCGTTCTCCAACCAGGGTGTGTTCGGTCCCTTCGGCCGCAACATGTTCCGCGAGGCCGTGAACGATCTCGCGTTCCACGCGCTCGAGGTCTACAACTCGATCCCGTACCTCGGCTGGGCGAACCGCGTAGCGGCCAAGATGTTCGCCGGCGGCAACGGCATCGCGGCGACCGGCGGCTCCGACGCTCACGTCCTCCAGGGCATCGGCACGGGCTTCACGCGCTTCAAGGGCACGACCGCGGCCGACCTCCGTGCGAGTATCGACCGCTTCGAGACGCGCGCCGAGACCGGCCGAGGAGGACTCGGCCTTGCGCTCCGCTACGCGCGCAGCATCCGCAAGATCCGTCGGCAGCACGTGTGGAACTGGGAGCGCTGCGAGGCGCGTCAGTAGTCGTTCGCGTCGTCCCCTGCGGCGTCCGGCATGAGTCGGGCGACCGAGACGATCTCCTCGGCGATCAGACGCGCGACCGCCTCCTCGTCCTTCCATGGGGCGACCTGGACGACACTCACGTCCTCGGCGACCCGCGCCTGCCGGATCTCGACGGGCAGGTCGAGCAGGGTCACGAGGTTCTCGAAGGGGAAGCACGCCGGCACCACCACGACGCGCGAGCATCCCAGTGCCGCGAGGTGACGGACGGTCTCCGTCACGTCGGGCGCTCTCCAATCCTGCACGCACGTGCGGATGGCGTCAGCGGGGATCCCCGCATCGACGAGGGCGAGCTTCACGCGGTTGGCGAACGCGGTCTCCTGGACGTCAAAGGTCGCGTGGGTGTGTTCGCGGGCTCCCGGCTGCCCGTGCATGACGAGCGCCACGCCGGTCGCGTCCGGGTCGGTGGCGACCGCGAGGACCCGGGACGCGACATGGTCCGCAAGCGCATCCGAGGCCCACAGTGGTTGGGTGAACGAGACGCACACCTCGTCCGGGTCGAGACGCAGCGCGTCGACACCGCCCTTCTCCCGGTCGATGCAGAACGATTCGGCGACGTGGAGGGAGGCCACGATGATGGATCGGTGACCTGCGTCGATCGCCGAGGAGACCGCAGAGGCCAGGGCCTGCCCGTCGTGGCATGCGACGAGGGTGACCGAGGAGAAGCGCTCGCTGTCGAGCATCGTGTCGATGAGCTCGCACAGCGCCTTGGCCTGTCGCAACTCCGGGCTGGAGTCGCCCACCGCGCGGTAGCGTGCCTTCTGCGCCGCGTACAGGAACGGTGTCGTCCCGATGCCCGACTCGGGGATCCCGGCATCGACGAGTTCGGCGATCTCCGCGGTGACGTCGCCCGGACGGTATCGCGGCGGCTCGATGTCGGCCAGCGCGATGATCGCGGTGGTATCGGGGTCGGATGCGTGGATCCGTCCGGTGCTGCTCGGGCATCGGCGCACGTTAGCCATCAGGGACGAGATCAGTCCGAAGCCCCCCGCGCAGCCTGCGAAGCCGATCACGGCGGCCGCCATGA
>SLCP01000025.1 GCA_007125735.1 Coriobacteriia bacterium
CACGGCGGTGCGCGGGTCGAGGTCCTCGGCCGGGAGGCGCTCTTCGACGCGGCGGGACGGGGGCGGGCGCGCAAGGGCAAGACGCGCTATCCTGCTACCTCGGCGGGGATCCCTCAGGGCAGCAACGAGATAACCGCAGAGCTCAAGAAGTTGTGGCTGGCCGAGGAATGCGAGGAGTGAGATGCCGGGTATCGGCGTCATCGTCAACGTCATCGCGGTGCTCGTGGGCTCGACGATCGGCCTGCTCTTTGGCCGCCTGATCGCCGAGCGCTTCCGTACGATCGCGTTCTCCGGCATCGGGCTGGCGACGATCGTCATCGGCGCGAGCATGAGTCTCTCGGGCATGGCCGACCTCGCGACCGACGGGATGGGCCCGTATGCCGCGCTCGTGCTGGTGGGAGCGCTCGTCGTAGGCGCGCTCATCGGCGAGGCGATGCGTATCGAGCACTGGCTCGACCGGTTCGGGAAAGTCTTGCAGGACGCGGCGTACCGCGTCCCGATGCTCGCCCCGGCACGCGTCGACCAGCCGGGCGAGAAGGGCCACACGCTCGTCGAAGGATTCGTGACCGCGTCGCTGCTCTTCTGTGTGGGCGCGATGACGATACTCGGCTCGATACAAGACGGGCTCGGCGACCCGTCGCTCCTCTACCTGAAGTCGCTGCTCGACGGCATCGCTTCGATCGCGCTCGCCACCACGCTTGGCGGCGGGGTCGCGCTCTCGGTCATCCCGATCCTCGTCATCCAGGGCGGGATCGCGCTCGGCGCGAGCACCATCGAGCCGATCGTCACCGACGGGGTCATCCACGCCATCCAGGCGTCCGGCGGCGCGCTGATCCTCGCGATCGGGCTCGATCTCGCGGGTATCAAGCGTCTGCCGATCGGTAACATGCTGCCGGCGATCGTGGTCGCGGCGGTCGTGGCCGGGCTGTTCACGTGAGCGCGGCGCGCGACACGGGCGGAGCGCATGACGTCGCCGAGCATTGCGAAGCGAGCGAGAGCGGTGGCGCGGACGTCGCCCTACCGCGCTTCAACTGGGGCGCATTCCTCATCCCGCCGGTGTGGGGCATCGCGCACGGTCAGTGGGCGGGCGTCTTCTTCCTCCCGCTCTGGATCTTCGTCGATAACGTGCTTCGGGGGCCGCAGCTGCTCGGAGCGGCGGGCGTGGTAGCGGGCTGGCTGCTCGCCGCCGCCACACTCGGCATCCAGGCAGCGTATGCCGCGCATGCCAACGAGCACGCGTGGCGCAGGGCAGCGGGCACGGTCACGGTGGAACGGTTCGTGCGCGCGCAGCGAAGGTGGGCGGTCGCCGGCGCCCTGAGCATTGCGTTCATGGCGGCGGCAATCGTGTCTCATCTGGCGTCCTGACCTGTGTGGGCGTCCTGACATACGGTAAGATGAGCGGGGCACGCAGCGTTAGTAGGTGTCGACGCAGGCGACATGGGGAGACGGCAGGTTGGGGATGCGGGGGCTGTTCGCCACTACGACGGGCCGGGTGATCCTACTCGTCGCCATCGTGATCGTCCCGGTGCTCGCGTGGAACGCGTCGACCGCAGCGACATCCATCCGCGCCGAGCAGGAGCGGGTCGCCCTTGGTGTAGCCGCGTCGCACCTCGATGAGATCGTGGTCACGCGGCGCTGGGTTGCCGAGCACGCGGGTGTGTGGGTCATCGCGACGCCCGGCGTCGAGCCCAACCCGTACCTCCCCGAAGGAGAGCGCGAGCTCGAGGCCGCTGACGGCACGCGCCTCGTGCGGGTGAACCCGGCCTACTTAGTGCGCCTCACCGACGAGCTGCTCGCTCGCGAGCGCGGCGTGTCGGTGCGGGTTACCGCGTTCGAGCCCCTCAATCCGGAGAACGCGCCTGACGAGTGGGAGAGCCAAGCGCTCACACGGTTCATCGCATCGCTCGCCGACTCCGAGCCGATCTATGCGATCGTCGACGTGGACGGCGCACCGGTCCTGCGCTATGCGATCCCGCTCGCGCACGAGGAGTCGTGCGCCGGATGTCATGTCGATAGCATCACGACCGTCGGCGAGGTGCGTGGAACGCTCAGCCTCACGATGGCGTACGCGCCGTTCGCGGATGCGGCGGACGACCTCGTCAGACGTTCGTACCTTCGCATCCTCGCGCTCGGGGCGCTCGCGTTCGCGCTCGTCGGTCTCCTCGGCAGCATGCTGGTGAGGACCGAGGCGCGCCTGCGGGACGCCAACGAGAGTCTCGCCGAGGCGAACGCCGAGCTCGAGCGGCAGAGCGCGGCCAAGACGCGCTTCCTCGGCACGATGAGTCACGAACTCCGAACACCGCTCAACTCGATCATCGGCTTCTCGGGGATCCTGTCGATGGGCATGGCGGGCGATCTGTCGCCCGAGCAGCGCAAGCAGGTGGGCATCATCAACAGCGCGGGCAAGCAGCTCGTCGCGCTCATCAACGACATCCTCGACCTCTCCAAGATCGAGGCGGGCCGGATCGTGCTCGTGGCCGAGGAGTTCGCAGCGGCGGCCGTCCTCGACGGCGTCGTCGACATCGTGCGCCCGCTCGCCGAGGAACGCGGGCTCGAGCTCAGGGTCTCCACGGCGGGCGCCGAGGGCACCCTCTACAGCGACCGGCGCCGGATCGAGCAGGTGCTGATCAACCTCGTGGCCAACGCCATCAAGCACACCGACAGCGGCTACGTGGCCATCTCCGTGGTGCCGGGAGTCGATGAGGTGACCTTCGTCGTCGAGGACACGGGCGTGGGGCTGTCTGCGATCGAGGTCGAGGGCATCTTCGAGGAGTTCCCTCAGGTGGCGGCCGACTCGCGACAGACACGGGGCGCGGGGATCGGGCTGATGATCTCGCGCACGCTCGCGCGGCTGCTCGGCGGGGAGCTCACGGTGGAGAGCGAGCCGGGTTGCGGATCCGTGTTCACCTTCCGCGTTCCCCGGCGACTCCCCGAGGCTCCGGCGCAGGAGACCTAGCTGGCTGTCTCGCGCCAGCCCTTCACGGTGAACGCGCTCGGACACACGTCGTTCAGCGCGCACGCGCCGCATGCGGGACGCTTGGCCGTACACACCGCGCGCCCGTGGTCTATGAAGCGGTAGTTGACGTGGAACCACTCTTCGCGTGGGAAGACCTCCATGAGGTCGCGCTCGACCTTGTCGGGGTCTTTGTGCTCCGAGAGTCCGAAGCGGTGGGCGAGTCGGAAGACGTGCGTGTCGACCGCGATGCCCTCGACGATGCCGAACGCGTTGGAGATGACGATGTTGGCGGTCTTGCGCGCGACGCCGGGCAGGCCGATGAGCCCCTCCATCGTGTCGGGGACCTCGCCGCCATGTTCGGCGACCACCTTCTGTGCCGCTCCGATGATCGCTTTGGTCTTGTTGCGGAAGAAGCCGGTGGGACGGATGATCTCCTCGACCTCGGCAGGATCGGCGCCGGCGAGGTCGGCCGGCTCGGGAAAGCGCTCGAAGAGCACGGGCGTCACCTTGTTGACCCCCGCATCCGTGGTCTGTGCCGAGAGGATCACCGCGATGAGCAGACGGAACGGCGTGTCGTACTCGAGCATGATGTGCGCGTCGGGGTAGAGCCCGGCGAGCCGGTCCATGATGATGCGGGCACGCTCGGCACGTTCCATCGTCGCCTCCGTCGGGGTGGTCGCGTGCATGGCCTGCACGGATAGTACCCGAGTCGCACTGCGCTTGACCGCCGCCGTGCCCGCGGATACCCTCGACACCCCGCCCCGGCGCGCCGTGTGCGGGCCGTTGCCGTGTCTGGAGACTTGCCGAGGAGCCCCGATGCCCCTGTTCGACGCGATCAGCGCCGCTCTCGCCGACGCTCCCTCGTTCGCCCGCGTGCGCGACGCGCTCGCCGCCGGCGACGACCTCACCGTCGCGGCGCCGCCGCTCGTGCGCCCGCTGCTGACTGCCGCGACCTTCGCCGCCGCGCCCCGCGCCACCCTCGTGGTGGTCGCGGGCGAGGAGGCCGCGG
>SLCP01000184.1 GCA_007125735.1 Coriobacteriia bacterium
GAGGCACGTGACGTGGCATACGGAGACGCGGTCACGTGCGCCGAGTGTCACACCGACCGGCAGATGCTGCGGGCAGACATCATTGCCGACCCCCGCGCTGAGGCAGAATCTGGCATCGAAGGGACGGGTGAGGGTTGAGGCGGCCAGCTGCCCCAGTTGGGGCCCGATGTCGCCGTTCTCGTCGGTGACCGCTTCTTCTCGACGACGCACGCGCAGTTGCGCTGCGTCGAGTGCCACGGTGGCGTAGAGCCAGCGACCAGCAGGCGGGAGGCTCACGCAGGGATGGACTCGCTGCCCTCCTCGGCGGTGCGCGACTCGATCTGCTACGACTGTCACACCGGGATCGTCTCTCGCTTCGAGGACTCCCTCCATGCACAGACGCGCGGCATCTCGGGGCACGGCGAGGCGATCGTGCTCGACCGGGCGGGTCCCGAGACGAGGGACGTGCTGCTCCCAGTGCTCGATCGCCAGTGCAACAGGTGCCACGTAACGGGGTGCGGCGACTGTCACGTGAGCCGTCCTCGGCAGGCTGACGGCGGACTCATAGACGGACACGTCTTCAATCGGACGCCGGACTCGCGGTTCAACTGCATGGGCTGCCACGGGAGCCGGGTCGAACGGGAGTTCCTCGGCACGGGCGAGAGCGATGTGTGCGAGTTGACCGCGGACGTCCACTGGGACCCCGGCGAGATGGAGTGCGTGGCGTGCCATACCGGCGCGTGGATGCATGGGCAGACGCAGCCGTTCGACGACCGATACAGCAACCCCTCTCCGCCGAGGTGCGAGATGTGTCACGACGCGTCGGCCGCGTTCATGGGTATCGAGTACCACGACGCGCATGCGCATGCGGACGCCGCCGTATACCTGCAGTGTCAGGTGTGCCACGCGCAGGACTACAACAACTGCGTGGGTTGTCACGTGGGCGAGGGCGATGACGGCGTGGGCTACTACGTCAACTCCGGCTCGTACTTCGACCTCAAGATCGGCCGCAACTACCTGAAGTCGGCCGAGAAGCCGTGGGACTACGTGGTCGTTCGCCGCATACCGGTCGTTCCGGACACGTTCGACGAGTACGTCGAAGGTGCGCTCACCGAGTTCGATGTCGCTCCGACGTTCAAGTACGCGACCCCGCACTCGATCGCACGGGTCACTCGGCAGGCCGCTTCGTGTGAGGCGTGCCACGACGACGGCAGTGTGTTCCTCACCGCCGAGGACCTCGCCGCGCTTACCGCCGAGGAACAGCGCGCCAACGCGCCGGTCGTGGTGGACCGGTGAGAAGCCGGGTTGGGAGTGTTTGCAGTGCGCGCGCGCGCTGTGATATACATACGTTCCGCCGCGAGGCGAATCGGATACTGCGGGGTGGAGCAGTCTGGTAGCTCGTCGGGCTCATAACCCGAAGGTCGTAGGTTCGAATCCTACCCCCGCTACCAAGGAATCAGCAGGCCAGCGACCATATCGGTCGCTGGCCTGTGTGCGTGCTGGCTGGGCGCTGGGCCCTACGGACGGTAGTGCTTGAGGAACTCGTAGCCGACCTTGGTGAACGCTTCAAGGCGCACCATCGGCCTACCGGGAAGCAGTTCCTCGATGATGTCGAGGTCATCGTTGTCGGTGTGCCAGAACGAGCCGTACTGCTCGGTTTGCGTGTAGCCGTCCATGTCATCGATCTCCCAGTTGGTGGACTCGAACGCCGCCACTGGGATGCCGGCCTGGTCGAAGACCGCAACGTCGCTGAAGCCGGGGCTGAAGCCGGCCGGGTACGCCGGATTGAGGCCCGGCTGCATCTCGAGCGGCAGGTCGTGGCGCTCGGCGTACTTGAGCATCTCATCGCGCACCCAGGTGATGCGGTTCGCCTGACCGGCGTGGACGTAGAGCTTGTCGCCGACGATGAGCGAGTCGTAGTTGACCATCGCCGCGGTACGCGCGATATCGGCTTCGCTCATGTTCGCGACGTAGTGCCGTGCACCCCTGAGCCCGACCTCCTCGGCGCCGAAAGCGATGAAGACGAGGTCGTAGGGTAGGCGATACTTCGAGATGCGCTCGGCGATCTCGAGCATCACGCCTACGCCTGACGCGTTGTCATCGGCGCCTCTGCCGCGCGGCACCTTGTCGTAGTGCGCGCCAACTATGACCTGCTGCGTGGGGCCGGCCTTCGGGCCTCTTGCAGCTGGTCGCGAGGCGGGCTTGTACGCGATCACGTTCTGCGAGTCGTACGTCACGCCGCCGCGTACGTAGGAGAACGGCTGTATCTCGGTGGCGTAGCCGAGACCCTCGAACCACTCCTGGATCACGAGCGCTGCCTCGGCCTCAGCCGCAGTGCCCGAGACGCGTGGGATCTCCTGCAGCTCTTCGATGTACGAGTAGGCGCGAACGCCCATCTCGTTCGGCAGCAGTGGCTTGACCGCCACCGCCGCCGGGGCCACCATGCCGAGCGCGACCGCACAGATGACCAGAAGCGCGAGCGCCCTCTTCGTCCCGTTCATGATCGAACCACCCCCAAGTCGCGAATCTACGAGCCTCCTGCTGGAGTCGATACCCGCGACAGGGGAGTCTTAGGCGGCCGTGCGCTCTCTCCGCATGACATAGGCGAGCGTGGCCACGAGCGATGCCGACATCAGCACCTCGCCGAGGTTGATGATGAGGAACATCGGCCCCTCTTCGCCGAGGAACTGTCCAGCCGGCACGAGCAGCGCGCCGAGGAGCATCCACGGCCAGCGGCCGCGTGTGCGCACCGCGATGTAGATGCCTGCCAGCAGGACGACGACGAGCATCGTGAGCGAGGGCGGCGGAGGGGTGAACAGCCGGCCGACGTTGGTGTAGTAGAGCACGTCGGCCTCGCGCACGAGTTCGCCCTCGAACGAAACGACCTCGTTGATCAGTCCCACCACGACCATCGCTGCCCAGAGCACCCACGATCCGATCGTGGCGAGGCGTTCGCGACCTGGAAACGCGCCGAACCGGGTGGCGAGCATCACGCCAGCGACGATCCACGAAGGCGTGAAGAGCGCATGACCGACGAACCGCGGCACGGTGAGTGCCTCGAGCGTCGGTCCAGCGCCGATCACGCCGCCGAGCCCGAGGATGAGGTTGTCGTACCACACCGTTGCTATCGGCAAGAGCAGCATGAGCGCTCCGGCGGTGCGGTCCTTGCGCCACAAGACGAAGGCCCACACGGCGAGCGCTGCTTGAAGAAGGCCATAGGCGATGTAGGCGACCGAGTAGAAACCCATGGATACCCCACCCTGAACGACGACGGTGCGGCTCAGGGTAGCACATCGTGGACGCCGAGATGCGTCTAGTGCTGGAACTCACCGCACTGCCGGCAGACCTTGGCCGAGGAGGGCACCGGGTGGCCGCAGCTCCTGCAGCGATGGTAGGTCTCCGAGGGACCCGTGGGACCGAGTGCGGCGGCTCTAGCGCGCGTGTGAGTGTGCCCGAGCATAAGGACGAAGAGCCCGACCACCCATGGGGCGACCATCAGGACGACACCGAGCCACAAGAAGGGCTGCTGTGCCAAGCCCCCGCTCATGAGCGAAAGCTCAAGGCTACCGTGCATCAACCATGTGTTGTACAAGGCGTACGCGATACACGTGACGCCGACCAGTTGAACCAGACTTCTCATCTGCGCAGGACTCACGAGATGCCCCTATCCGCACACGACGCTTTCGATGGCTTTCACAGTAATCATCGGGGGCTACGCGGTGCAGCTTGAATCGGCCTCAGGTGCGACGCGGCTCTAGCGCCGCGAGGCGTCGGTAGATCTCGACCATCGCATACGTGTCGAGCTTGCAGTACTCGAGCAGGTCGCGACGGATCTGCTCGGCGCGGTCGGGTGGCGTTTCAGGCGAGAGCATCTCGACGGTAGCGCTCATCGCCTCCTCGCCGTCACGGACCGCAAGCCCGTCGTAGGCGGGAAGATCAGGCGTGATGACGCGGACGGCGTCCTTGATCGACCAGCC
>SLCP01000189.1 GCA_007125735.1 Coriobacteriia bacterium
CGAACGCGCCGAAGTCGACGATGCTCGAGACGTGACCCGGCAGGATCTGGCCCTTGGCGAGCTTGCCGAGGATCTCGGCGCGCTCGTGCTTGCGGCCCTCTTCGAGCACCACGCGGCGCGAGAGGACGACGTTGTTGCGATTGCGGTCCATCTCGATGACGCGAGCCTCGAGACGCTCGCCGAGGAACGACTGCAGGTCCTTGACGCGGCGCAGGTCCACGAGGGAGGCGGGCAGGAAGCCGCGCAGGCCGATATCGATGATGAGACCGCCCTTGACGACCTCGATGACCTCGCCCTCGACGTCCTCGCCGGACTCGAACTTCTCTTCGATCTTGCTCCACGCACGCTCGTACTCGGCGCGCTTCTTGGAGAGGATGAGGCGACCGTCCTTGTCCTCCTTCTGGAGAACGAGGGCCTCGACGGAGTCTCCCACAGAGACGATGTCTGCGGGATCGGCGTCCTTGCGGATCGACAGCTCGCGAGCGGGGATGACACCTTCGGACTTGAAGCCGATGTCGAGGAGGACTTCGTCGCGCTCCACCTTCACGATGGTGCCGCTGACGAGGTCGCCTTCATCGAATTCGGTAAGCGTACCGTCGATGAGGGCGTGCATCTCCTCCTCGGTGTACTCCTCTTGCTCGATGACCGTGCCGTTGTCGTACTCGTTCACGTGGGGTGGCCCCTTCCTGCATCGGGGCCCTCCGGTCATGTCTGTCGCCTACAGGTCGCTGATCGTCGGATACCGAACAGAACAACAATCAATCCGTCGCCTACAGGTGCCGTACATGTCGGGGGCCTACATTACCGTCGGCACCGGGTCTCTTCGCCCGGAACCGACCTTGTATGTTACCCCACGCGCGCGCAAGGTTCCAGCGTCTCGCCTCGACCTACTTCGCGCTCGCCCAGTCCGGCCCGCTCGCCGCGTCGACCTCGAGCGGCACGGCAAGCTCGACGACCCCGCTCATCGCCTCGCGCACCATCGCCGCGAGCGCCTCGACCTCCTCGGCGGGCGACTCGAACACGAGTTCGTCGTGGACCTGGAGCACCATCCTCGCCGAGAAACCCTCGGCGCGCAGCCGGCGGTCGACCTCGATCATCGCGAGCTTCATGATGTCGGCGGCCGTACCCTGCATCGGGTGGTTCATCGCGGTACGCTCGCCGAACGAGCGCAGGTTGTAGTTGGAACTCTTGAGCTCGGGTATGCGCCGCTTGCGCCCGAACATCGTGGCCGAGGAACCCGTGCGGTGCGCCTCGGCGACCGCCTCATCGAGGTAGGCACGCACGCCCGGGTAGGCCGCGTAGTAACGGTCGATCATCTCTTGGGCCTCGGCGCGGCCGATCTTGAGCGTGTCGGCGAGCCCGTGGGCGCTCTGGCCGTAGACGATGCCGAAATTCACCGCCTTGGCCCGCGCGCGCTCGCCCGGTGCGACGTCTGCGACCTGCACACCGAACACGCGCGCCGCGGTTGCGGCGTGGAAGTCCTCGCCACTCGTGAACGCCTCGATGAGCCCGGGATCGCCCGAGAGATGCGCAAGGATGCGCAGCTCGATCTGCGAGTAATCGGCGGCCACCATGAGGTGGCCCTCCTCGGCGGGGACGAACGCTGCGCGGATGCGACGGCCGAGCTCGGTGCGGATGGGGATGTTCTGCAGGTTGGGATTGCTGCTCGAGAGGCGCCCCGTGGCGGCGACCGTCTGGTTGAACGTCGTGTGCAGCCGCCCGTCCTCGCCGAGGAGACGCGGGAGCGCAAGCAGGTACGTCGACGTGAGCTTGGCGAGCTCCCGGTAGTCCATGATCATCTGCGCGATCGGGTGGTCCGCCGCCAGTCCGCGGAGTACGGACGCGTCGGTCGAGTAGCCGGTCTTGGTGCGTTTCGCCGGCGGGATGCCCATCTTCTCGAAGAGCACCTCGCCGAGTTGCTTGGGCGAGTCGATGTTGAGCTCCACACCCGCTTCGGCGAAGATCCGCTCCCGCATCTCGGCGATGCGCATCTCGGTCTCGGCGGCGAGTGCGGCGAGCACGTCGGTGTCCACCCCCACACCGGCGCGCTCCATGCGCGCGAGCACCGGCACGAGCGGCATCTCGATGCGTTCGAACACCTCGGCGGACCCGTCCTCGGCGAGGTGCGCCTCGAGCACGGGCGCGAGTTCGGCGGCCGCTCGCGCTTCGATCGCAGCCCGGCTCCGCTCCTCGGTCGGCTCGGCGAGCGGGTGGCCGAGGTAGTCCGCGGAAAGCGACGCCAGACCGTAGTCGGAGCGGTTCGATTCGAGCAGGTAGGCGGCGACGGCGCAGTCGAAGAGCCGCGCGGGATCGGCCGCGTCGAACGAGGTGTCGCACCGAGCGGCGGCGACCGGCGGGCAGAGCTCGTGCAGCAAGGTCTTCACGTCGCCCGCGGCCACGCGCCCCTCGCCGAGGAGCGCGTCGAACGCGGCGGCAGCGGCGTCGCCGGCAACGAGCGCGACCTCGCCCGCGTGCGCCACCGCAAGGTCGCGACGCACCGCGAAGAGCGACTCGGCGGTGCCGTCGTCGAGCGCGACGCCGAGCCACGTGCCCGCACGCACCCACGACGCGATTCGTTCGCTCGCGGCAGCCCCCTCGACGAGCGCCCACCCGTCGGCATCCGGCGAGGACGCCTCTGGACCGCCGGCCACCTCGACGGTTGCACCGGCGCCCGCAACGCCGCCGCCGGAAACCGCCCCGCCTCCCCCGCCAGCGCCGCGCACCGCCAACACGCGGTCGAGCAGCGTCGTGAAGCGCAACTCGCCGAAGACCCGCGCGATCTCGGCCGGGTCGTACCCTCCCCAGGCGGCATCGTCGATGTCGAACTCGACCGGCACGTCGCGCCTGATGGTGGCCACCGTGCGGCTCATCCGCGCGTCGTCGGCGTGCGCGAGCAGATTCTCGCCGAGCTTGCCTTTGATCCCGGACGCCGCGTCGAGCACCGCGTCGAGCGTGCCGTACTCGGCGATGAGCTTCGCGGCGGTCTTCTCCCCCACGCCCGGCACGCCGGGGATGTTGTCGGAGGCGTCGCCCTTGAGGCCGAGGTAGTCGACGATCTGATCGGGCCGCACGCCGAAGCGCTCCATCACCGCCGGCGCGTCGTAGAGCTTGATGTCGGTGACGCCCTTCTGGGTCGACACGACGGTGACCTCTTCGTCGACGAGTTGGAGCGCATCGCGATCGCCGGTGACGAGCAAGACGCGCGCGCCGTGCGCCTTCGCGCGCTCGGATAGCGTGCCGAGGAGATCATCGGCTTCCCACCCCTCCACCTCGAGGATAGGCACCGCGAGCGCGGTGAGCACGTCTTTGAGCATCGGGAACTGGGTCTTGAGCTCCTCTGCGACGGGCGGACGCTGCGCCTTGTACTGCGCGAGGGCCTCGGTGCGGAACGCCGGCTTGCCGCGGTCGAACGCGACGACCACGCCGTCGGGCGCCAGGTCGCTCATGAGCTTGACGAGCATCGAGACGAATCCGAACACCGCGTTGGTCGGACGGCCGTCGGGCGCGGTCATCGTGGGCGGCAGCGCGTGGAACGCGCGGTGCACGAGGCTGTTGCCGTCGATGACGGCGATCGTGCGCTGGGATTCGGACATGGGCTCCTCGGCAATCATCTATGGGTCGACGGGTCGCGTCATCACCTGCCGAGGATTCTACCCGCCCTTCGCAGACGTCGACAGGCGTACACTGCTGAAGTGCGAACGTGACGGCTCACGGCTCGACCGCCATGCGGGAGGGGACGTTGATGGGCTTCTTCAACTGGGCAGCGCCGGTGTTCAACACGGTCGCGAACCGATGGTCGCAAGCGACGATCGAAGACATCGCCGGCTGGGTGTCGCCGTTCGTGCGCGGGGAGTGTCCCGCGGAGTGCCACGTGCTCGACGTAGGCGGGGGAACCGGCGCGCTCGCCACGCGGCTCCACGACGCGATCGGCACCCGCGTC
>SLCP01000094.1 GCA_007125735.1 Coriobacteriia bacterium
AGGGTCTTGGTGATCGCCGCTGTCAGCGTGGTCTTGCCGTGGTCGACGTGACCGATGGTACCGATGTTGACGTGCGGCTTGGTGCGCTCGAACTTCTTCTTCGCCATGAGTCTCCTCCTTACGAGACCTCTCCGACGGCACCGATCCCCTCGACCGGTGGGTACCGCCTTTGAAGTGCTTGTCTACATACCGTCACTGTCTCCGTCTCTAACGCGGGCCGTGCGGCCACACGTGTGTTGCCTTGGTAGCGGTGACTGGATTCGAACCAGTGACTCCACGGGTATGAACCGTGTGCTCTAACCGCTGAGCTACACCGCCGTATCGGTCGCTCGCTACGGACCGACCGGTGATGACTGGAGCCCACAACCGGACTTGAACCGGTGACCTCTTCCTTACCAAGGAAGTGCTCTGCCGACTGAGCTATGTGGGCGGGGAGAACGAGAGGCACCGACGTGCCTCTCGGATGATCTTCCGTGGTGGGGGCGCCAGGATTCGAACCTGGGTAGGCATAGCCAACGGGTTTACAGCCCGTCCCCTTTAGCCACTCGGGCACACCCCCACATAAAAAAACGACCGCTCTGTGCACTTATCAAGTTACTGCATGATGCGCCACCGGAACGTCAGGCTCCGAGGCATACGGATAGTACTCCAAGGATTCTCAGGGTGTCAACGACGACAACGGCCCCGGGCGTGGCCATTTCGTGCCTGAGGCGCGTACGCCCGATACACGCAGGGACCCGGTCTGGACTTCAGTCCGAACCGGGTCCACGCGACTCGATGGAGCTGGCGGAGGGAGTCGAACCCACAACCTACTGCTTACAAGGCAGTTGCTCTGCCATTGAGCTACGCCAGCGACGCGCCCTATTGTAGAGGCGGTCGCATCGACGCGCTACCCACGGCCTGCTGCCACTCGATCGCTCGCGCCCGTAGCGACGCACGCATCAACATGCGCGACACTTGGCGATCTGGACCTCGATCTTGCGTTTGATGCGCTGCAGGGCGTTGTCGACCGCCTTGGGATGCCGTCCGAGACGCTCTGCGATCTCTTGGTACGTCCACCCCCGCATGTACGCTCTCAGCACATCGGCCTCGAACGCGGAGAGCGAATCGGTGAAGCCACGCCGGATGAACTCCGCCTCCCACGCATGGATGACTATCTCCGCAGGGTCGCAGATGTCACGAGCCGCAAGGATGTCTTCGAAGAGGCGCTCGCCCTGGTCTTCGGTACCGACAGGCCGACTCAGGGAGACGTACGCGTTGAGTGGTGCGTGCTTGTGGCGCGTCGCGGTCTTCACGGCGGTGATCATCTGTCGCGTGACGCACAGTTCGGCGAAGGACCGGAACGATGCCTGGTGCGACGGGTCGTAATCGCGTATCGCCTTGAACAGGCCGACGAGGCCCTCCTGGATGATGTCGTCGCGGTCCCCGCCTACGAGGAAGTACGACCGCGCCTTACACCGAACGAGACTACGATACTTGCGAATAAGAGCGGTCGATGCACTTTGGTCGCCCGAACGGGCGGCCAACACGAGCGCCAGGTCGTCGGTAGATCCGCTCGTCTGCCGTTCCGGTGATGCCTTTGCACGCTCCACGCAGGACCCCCTCCCCGCCGGGCTCTCCACAAAGGAGAGCGGGGATGCGGGTATGCCGGCCGCACATCCCTACGTTAGACGATAGCGTGTCGACGGGGGTAGTCAACATTGTGAATAATGAAACGTTCAGACGTGTCATACGGTATACGTTGCACGATGAGCGGTCGCTTATCTATGATGTCCGCGCGACCAACGTGTGAGTTCGTCCAAAGTGGCGGAGTCGAGTCGCTCGGACAGCGTGGACTTCGTCGACCCGGACGGATTCGATTCGGAGCGGAGTTCATCTTCGCCGAGGACCTCATCGATGAAGTCGCGCGCGGACATCCGCTGCACGCCCGAGCCCATTACCGACCACTGCGTCTGCGCATCGGAAGACACGACCGTGACCCGTCTTCCGGAAGCCCGTGCCTCCGAAGCGAGGCGCTCGACGACCGAGTCAGCGGACGAACCGTGCGCGGAGAACACGACGTCGATACCGGCGACTCGTTCGGGCGCCCCGTCCGCATGCGGGTTGCCCCCGGCATCGAACACGATCGTCGCGGTCCACTCACCGTACGCATACCCGGCCACGTCAGACACGAGCCGCGTGCGAGCCGCATCCGGATCCCTCTCGAAGAGACGAGCGTACGGCCCTCCCGGCTGGCGGATCACATTGTAGCCGTCGACGATCAACACCGCGCGACTCACCGGATCACGTCCCTCGCCGTACCCACTCGAACATGAGGACGCTCGCAGCGTGTGCGACGTTGAGCGACTCGACCGACCCGGCAACGGGCAGGCGAACCAGCAGGTCGCACGTCGTCTCGACAAGCCGGGCCAGTCCCTCCCCTTCGGCTCCCATCACGAGGGCGATGCGGCCTTCGAGCGGTGCCTCCCAGGCGACCATGTCGGCCTTCTCCGATGCCCCGATGACCCAGTATCCGGCGTCCTTCAGGCGGCCGAGCACCTGCACGATGTTCGCCTCGCGCGCCACCGGCAGGTGCGCGAGCGCCCCGGCCGAGGTCTTCTGCGCAACTGCTCCCACCTGGGCCGAGCGTGCCTTGGGCACCACGAGCCCGTCGGCGCCGGCGACCTCGGCGGAGCGCGCTATCGCACCGAGATTACCCTCATCGGTGAGGTGATCGAGCACGACCACGAGACTGCGTGGGCGGTCGGCTGCGGAGGCGATGATCTCGGCCAGCGGAGTGTAGACGAACGGGGCCGCTTCCGCAGCCACGCCCTGGTGAGCACCCCGGACGCTTCGCTCGTCGAGCACGTGGCGCGGTACCGTCTTGACCGGTACACCTGCCTCGGCCGCAAGGCGGCGCACGTCCTCGACGGGCGCACCCTTCGTCCCTGAAGCGATAAGGACCTCCGTGATCTCGATGCCGGCGCGCAGGGCCTCGATGACCGCGTTACGCCCCTCGATGAGGGCGGACATCCGTCTCAGCTCCCTGGCGTGAAGGTGACGCGCGCACCGTGCGCGGTGTCCTCCACCGCGATACCGAGGCGCCCAAGCCCATCACGTACCGCGTCTGCTGCGGCCCAGTTGCGGTCAGTACGGGCTGCCGCGCGTGCCGCAAGGAGGGCATCCACCGCCCCCGCCGGGTCGTCTCCGCCATACCCGGCGAGCTCTCTCGCCAACCCCACGACCTCGGGCGGGTAGCCCTGTCTGCGCGCCGTGCCGATCTCGAGGCCGAGCGAACCGAGGCTCTCGATGATGACGTCCTCGACCTCGGAGAGAGCGACGAGGTCGGCCGTCGCCATCGCCGCATCGCTCGCGGTGATGAAGGTGTTCGCGGCGCGTACGAGTTCGAAGATCGCGCCAAGAGCGCCGGCCGTGTTGAAGTCGTCATCCATCTCCGCCACGAACGAGTCCCGCGCAGCTGCGATCGCCGCTTCGAGGCGTTCGCGGTCCTCGGCAGGACGACCCTCGTGGGCCGGCGTGGTGCCCCTGGCCCAACGGATGTTGCGGACGAGGGTGTCGATGCGATCGTACGCCGACCGCGCCTCATCGAGGCGGTCGAGCGAGAAGTCGAGCGGGCTGCGGTAGTGGGTCTGCAGCATGAGCATGCGGACCACCGGCGCTGGATACCGATCGAGTACCTCGCGCAAGAGCATGAAGTTGCCGAGCGACTTGCTCATCTTCTCAGCATTGACCTGAAGCAGGCCGCCGTGCATCCAGTAGCGGGCGAACGGCTGGCCGGTCGCAGCCTCTGACTGGGCGATCTCGTTCTCGTGGTGCGGGAAGATCAGATCGCTTGCCCCGCCATGGATGTCGAACGAGGCACCGAGTTCTTTCTCGCTCATGACGCTGCACTCGAGGTGCCAACCGGGACGACCCTCGCCCCACGGGCTCGGCCAGTGCGGTTCGCCGGGCTTGGCTGCTTTCCAGAGCGCGAAGTCGAGCGGGTCGCGCTTGCGCTCATCGACGTCGACCCGTGCCCCCGAGCGCATCTCGTCGATGTCGCGTCCGGAAAGCTTCCCGTAGCCGGGAAATGAGCGGACCGAGAAGTACACGTCACCCTCGACCTCGTAGGCGTGCCCTTGCTCGATGAGCTGTTCGGTCATCGCTATCATCTCGGGAATGGTCTCGGTAGCACGGGGCTGCACCGTAGGCTTCTCGACGCCGAGTTCGCGCATCGCGTCGAGGAACGCCTCGGTGTAGACGCGGGCGAGCTCCTCGGCAGTGGTGTTCTCCTCGGCGGCTCGTGCGATGATCTTGTCGTCCACGTCGGTGATGTTCTGTACGTACGTGACAGCGAACCCACGCCATGCGAGGTAGCGGCGGATCACGTCGAACGTGAGGAACGTGCGTGCGTTGCCGATATGGATGTGGTTGTAGACCGTGGGACCGCACACGTACATCGCGACGGCGCCCTCTTCGCGAGGGATGAACTCCTCCTTGCGGCGGGTCAAGGTGTTGTACAGGCGAATGGTCATCCGGTCACTCCTCGGTGGCGTCGGTCAGATATCACAGCTCTCCCCTGCTCCCTCACCTTTCGCGGGAACTGCCGGCGCATCACCAAGCGCGGGGAACGGCGGCTCAAGACGCTCCGCGCTCGCCATCTCGTCGGCGGTCAGCCGCGCCTCGAGGCGGTCGATCCGCCGCTGCATGCAACGGAACATCTCGACCACGGGATCGGGAAGGTCTTCGTGGTGCAGATCGATCGCGTCGATCTTGCGCCCCTCGCGCACCACGACCCGCCCGGGGATCCCGACCACGGTGCAATTGGGCGGCACGTCGTGGACGACGACGGCACCTCCGCCGACCCGGCTACCTCGCCCGATCGTGATGTCACCGAGCACCGCAGCCCCCACACCGACCACCACACAGTCCTCAAGTGTCGGGTGCCGTTTCCCCCGCTCCTTGCCGGTGCCGCCGAGCGTCACGCCCTGGTAGACGGTGACATCGTCGCCGATCACGCTCGTCTCGCCGATGACGACACCCATCCCGTGGTCGATGAAGAAGCGCCTGCCGATGCTGGCGCCGGGGTGGATCTCGATGCCGGTCCAGAAGCGAGCGTGCTGCGAGAGCCATCGGGCAAGCCCCCGGCGCCGGTGCCTCCACAGCCAGTTGTTCACCCGGTGCCACCACAGCGCGTGCAAGCCCGGGTAGTTGAGGAGCACGCTCCACGTGGATATCGCGGCAGGGTCACGCTCCTTGACCGCGCGTATGTCCTCTCTGGCACGCTCGAACACGGGTCCTCCCGGTACAGCTGCGGCCTCAGGGAGACCGCCCCTACCTGCGACGGCTATCCCGCACACGGTACCACGTCATCTGCCGGCCGAGGAGCCCGGACGCATCAGACGGGAGCCGTGCGGCGCAACGCCGAGCGCTGTCTGCTCAGCCGCTGGCGCGCTCGAGAAGCACGACGGCGTACGCGGCGACACCCTCTTCGCGACCGGCGAACCCGAGTCCCTCCGTCGTCGTCGCCTTCACGCCCACCGCCTCGACCTCGACGCCGAGCGCTTCGGCGAGGTTGGCACGCATAGCGTCTCGATAGGGGGACACGCGGGGACGCTCCAGCACGAGCACGGTGTCGGCATCGATCAGGCGCCAGCCTGCGTCCCGCATCATGCCCGCCACCCGCGCGAGTAGATCGATGCTGCAAGCGTCGGCGTATGCCGGATCGCTGTCCGGGAAGTGCGCGCCGAGGTCTCCAGCTCGCATCGCTGAGATAATGGCGTCGGTCAGCGCGTGCGCGAGTACGTCGGCGTCGGAGTGGCCGATCAGGCCCATCTCGTGCGGCACGTCGACGCCGCCGAGCACGAGCGGGCGGCCCTCGGTGAATGCGTGTACGTCGTATCCGATCCCCACCCTCATGAGTCGCCCTCCTTGCACCGCGCCCCCAGCACGGCCCTCACCAGGGCCAGATCGGACTCGACCGTCACCTTGATGTTGTCTCGTGCGCCCTCGATCACACCTACCAGCCCTCCGGCGGCCTCGACGATACTCGCGTCATCGGTGGCTTCGCGAGCCGCCTCGTCGGCCTCGGCGTATGCCGATCGAAGCGCTGCTGCACGGAAGAGCTGCGGTGTCTGAGCCGCCCAGTAGCGCGAACGGTCTGGAGTGTCGATGATCCGGTCGTTCTCAACGCGCTTGAGCGTATCGGTCACCGGATAGCCGACGACGACCCCATCGAGGCGCGCATCCGAATCAAGGAAGGCACGCGCCCGTACGAATGCTTCCGCGCTGACGAGCGGACGTGCGCCATCGTGAACCGCTACGAAATCGATCGCGGCGGGCACGGAGTCGAGGCCCGAGGCGACGGAGTCCTGCCGACGCGTGCCGCTCGGCGCGAAGTCGACCTCGACCTCGCACGTGTCGACGCCCGAGACCGCCGCTCGGTATTCTACGATGCGCTCCGTCGGCGCCACGACGACGACGTGCGCTATCCCCGGGACCCCGCAACATGCCTCCAGGGTGTGTGCGAGCAAGGGTCTTCCACACAACTCGGCGAGCTGCTTGCCGCCCGGACGTCCGAAACGCTCCCCCGAACCGCCCGCCACGACGATGATCGCGGTGTCCTTCTCACCCATCATCCGCCCCTCCGACGGCGCCATCGAGCCGCGCGAACACCATCCGTCCGGCGGATGTCTGCAGTACCGAGGTGACCTCGACCTCGACATCAGCGCCGATGTGATCGGCGGCTTCGGCCACGACCACCATGGTGCCGTCCTCAAGATAGCCGACGCCCTGTAGTGGCTCTTTGCCCGGCTTCGCGATCCGCAACGGGAGACGCTCGCCTGGAAGGTACGTCGGGCGCATGGCGGTCGCGACCTCGTTCAAGTTGATGACGTCGACGCCCTCGGCTCTCGCGACCCCCGTCAGGTTGTGGTCGACCGTGACGATGGTGCCACCCGTGTCGTGTGCGAGACGAACCAGCTTCTCGTCGACCCCGGGGATCTCCGGGTAGTCCGCCTCGAACACCTCGATCCGCCCATGTTCGGCTGCCGAGTCCTTGGACAGGAAGTCGAGGCCTCGACGTCCGCGACCACGCTTGATGTCGTCGGCTGAGTCTGCAAGCGTATGCAGCTCCGCAAGCACGAACCGGGGAACGCGCATCTCTCCCTCAACGACCCCGAGCGAACGAAGCGCGCTCGCGCGCCCGTCGATGATGGCGCTCGTATCGAGCAGTCGGGGGGGTGCGACCGGACCGGCTTCGGAGCGTGTCTCCTGTCTCGCGATGGCTGGCACGATGTTGGCGACATCGCCGCTCTTGAGCAGGGCGATGCGCATCCCCACGTAGCCCATCATCACCAGCAGCGTGCCCAGTGAGAGTATCGCGAGCCATGCTGGTTCGATGAGGCGCAGCGGCAGCCCCATCAGCCACGCCAGCACGAGGCCTACGAGGAGGCCGGCGACACCGGCGAACAGGTCGGCTGGAGACGTGTCGCGCAACCGCTCCTCGGCCTTACCGAACGCGGTGGCCAACTCGCGGCCGAATATACCGCCAAGCAGGTAACCCATCGACACACCGAGGACGAGGAAGATGAACACCGCGAAGTATTGCGGGTAGCCGATCTGCTCGGTCCAGTCGATCAGTCGCGAGACGAGGAACCCACCGAGAGCGCCCGCGGTCATGAACACGAAGCGTGTGATGTAGACGATCACTGACTCGCGTACCCCCGAACGTGCTCCTGGATGCGCCTGAGTCCTTCCGATATCGCAGCGGCGCGACGTGCTCCGACGCCGTCGACCTCGTCGAGTTCCTGGACGGACGCGGCCAGAACGCCCTGAAGAGTCTCGTACCGCTCGACGATGCGGTTGACGACCGATGTCGGCAGCATCGGTATGCGGCGCATGACCCGCAGCCCGCGGGGCCTCAGATGGTCGTCGCTCGTGTGGGTCTCCTCTGCAAGGCCGAGTGCGCGCGCGATGTACGCGGGCTCGAAGAGCTGGTCGGGCGTAAGCGCGCCGAGCTGTGTCTTGGCCGCGGTGACTTTGCGTGGACCGCGATCCCGGATGTAGTCGCGAACGACGAGGGCGTACTCGTCGTCGACGGTAGCCGTGAGTTCCTCGGCCTGCATGCGTACGAGGCGTCCCTCCGTCCCGAGCTCGGTGATGTGGCGGGCGACCTCGTGAGCGGTACGCCGCACGAGTTCGAAGCGGCCGATGACTTCGGTGAGATCACCCAGAGTGACGAGGTCGTCGAACTCGAGTTCGGTAAGGCGGTCGAGCGTGTCGTCGAGGCGATTGCGGTAGCGCTGCAGCGTCTGCAGCGCCTGGTCGGCCTTGGCGAGAAGTACCTCGATCTGGTCGAGGATGATGCGCTCTCCACCGAGGTAGAGGCTGACGACCTCGCGACGCTGCGAGATCGATATGACGAGGGCCGCGGTCTGCCTGCTCACGCGCTCGGCGGTACGGTGGCGCATGCCTGTCTCGCGGGTCGGAAGACCGGGGTCGGGCACGAGATGCACGTTGGCCTTGATGATGCGCTGACACTCGCTGTCGAGGATTATGGCGCCATCCATCTTGGCGAGCTCGAAGAGCCGCTGTGGCTCGAACGGGGTGTCGATGTCGAATCCGCCGTTGCACAGAGGAGCGACGTTCTCTTCGTCGCCGAGGACGATGAGCGCGCCGGTGCGCCCCGCGATGATGTAATCGAGCCCTTCGCGCAACGGCGCTCCCGGCGCGACCTTCTCGAGTTCGGGACGCATGCGGTCTTCGGAGTGCGGATCCACGTGACTCCCTCCCCGCTGATGTGGATACCGAGGTTCCTACCCGCGATTCTGCCAGAGCGCGCGTCCGAGCGCCACGGTCGCTCACGGTCATCGGCGTGCTCGGTCGCGACCTACCGGAGCAAAGCGGCGAGGTCGGTGACGGACGAGACCTCGGAACGGCGGACACCACCGGGGACCGCGAATCCTTCAGGGAGGCTCGCGACGACCGTCGTGAGCCCCTGACGCGCAGCCTCACGAACTCGCAGAGACGAGTGGGGTGCCGGCCGCACGACCCCCGTGAGGGCCACCTCCCCGAACGCGGCCACGTCCAAGGGGACCGCTCTGTCCGCAAGAGCCGAAGCCAGCGCCACGGCCAGCGGCAGGTCGACAGCGGGCTCGAGCACCTTGACGCCACCGGCGATCGAGACGTGGACGTCATGACCGGAAAAGGACAGTCCGGCGCGGCGCTCGAGCACGGCGATCACCTGCAGCAGGCGCGCCGACTCGATGCCGGTCGCGAGACGACGCGGCACCTGCAGGTACGACGGCGTCACGAGCGCCTGGACCTCGACGAGGAGTGGTCGCGAGCCCTCCATCGTGGCCATCGCGACCGAACCGGGAACCGCGGCCGCTCGCGTACCGAGCAGGAGGGAAGACGGGTCGCCAACAGGCACGAGCCCCTCCTCGGCCATCTCGAACATGCCGATCTCCGATACCGGCCCGAAGCGGTTCTTCACCGCCCGAACGATACGAAAGGCCTGATCCCGGTCCCCTTCGAAGTAGAGCACCGTGTCGACCATGTGCTCGAGCACCCGCGGTCCTGCGATCGAACCTTCCTTCGTGACGTGCCCGACGAGCACGGTCGTGACGCCGAGGTCTTTGGCGATACGCATCAACCGGGCGGTCGCCGCCCGTACCTGGCCGACACTACCCGGTGCCCCCGAGAGCTCGGGATCGAACGCGGTCTGCACCGAATCGACGATCAGGAGTGCGGGGGGCTCGGAACGGACCGCGCTCTCCACGGCCGCGATATCGGTCTCGGGCATAAGGTCCACGCCGGTAGACGTCGCACCGATCCGCCGTGCCCGCAATCCGACCTGTGACGGGGACTCCTCCCCGCACACGTAGAGCACGGACCCACCAGACGCCGCGACGAGCGACGCAACTTGGAGCAGCAGAGTCGACTTGCCGATGCCCGGCTCTCCCCCGAGCAACACGAGCGAGCCGCCAACGAGGCCTCCGCCGAGGACGCGATCGAGCTCCTCGATACCGCAGGGCTCGCGGTGGTCTTCGCGGCCATGCGCCTCGGCAAGCGGGATGCGCTGGGCCTCACGAGCGGCGAGCGATACCGCCTCGGCGGACTCGACCTCTTCGACGTAGGTGTTGTACTCGCCACACCCAGGACATCGACCGAGCCACTTCGGTGCGCTCGAGCCGCACGACTGGCATCGCCACACCGTCTTGGCGCGAGCCAATCCGCTACTCTCCCGCCGCGCCGCCGGCGACGCCTCCGCCACCGCGACGGACCTCGGCAGCCGGAGGCATGAGCGGGGTGCCGCCCGACTCCGGCGCTTCCGATCTCGCCGGCAGCTGCGCTCGGCCCTCGCCCTTACGGAAGACGATCTCTCCATCTTCGAACGCGACTTCGATGATGTCGCCCTGCTCCCACTGGCCGGCGAGAAGCTGCTCGGACAGCGGGTCTTCGACGCGCCGCTGTATCGCACGCCTGAGCGGCCGCGCGCCAAGCGCCGGGTCGAACCCTTCACGGCCGAGGAACTCACGGGCTTCCGCGGTGAGCGTGATCCCCATGCCGTGCGCGACGAGCTGGTCGCGCAAGCGGTCGAACATCAGGTCGACGATCTGCTCGATCTCCTCGTGCGTGAGGTCGTGGAACACGATGACCTCGTCCACACGATTGAGGAACTCGGGACGGAAGACCTTCTTGAGTTCGCCGGTGACGCGCTCTTTCAGGTCCTCGTAGGCAAGGCCCTCACCCGCATCCGCGCTGAATCCGAGCTTCTGGCCCTTGACGATGTCGCGCGCACCGATGTTGCTCGTCATGATGATGATGGCGTTCTTGAAGTCGACCTTGCGACCCTGCGCATCGGTCAGGCGCCCTTCCTCGAGGATCTGGAGCAGCACGTTGAACACGTCCGGGTGCGCCTTCTCCACCTCGTCGAAGAGTACGACGGAGTACGGCTTGCGACGGAGGAGCTCGGTGAGCTGTCCGCCCTCGTCGAACCCGACGTAGCCGGGGGGAGACCCGATGAGGCGCGAGACCGTGTGCTTCTCCATGTACTCCGACATGTCGAGCTGGATGAGCGCTTCTTCGCTGCCGAACAGGAACGCCGCAAGAGCCTTCGAAAGCTCGGTCTTACCCACGCCTGACGGGCCGAGGAAGATGAACGAGCCCGCGGGTCGGCGCGGATCCTTGAGGCCGGCACGCGCGCGCCTGATGGCCTTGCTGACCGACACGACAGCCTCGTCCTGGCCCACGAGCCGCTCGTGCAGCGACGCTTCCATGCGCAGTAGCTTCTCGGTCTCCTCTTCCGTAAGCGCGGTGACCGGCACCCCCGTCCACATGCTCACGACGTCGGCAATCTCGTTCTCGGTCACCTCGACGAGACGACGCGCGTCGGGCTTGCGCCACTCCTCTTCCATCGCACGCTTCTCGGCGATGATGCGCTTCTCCTTGTCGCGAAGCGAAGCCGCCTTCTCGAACTCCTGCGCCTCGATGGCCGCCTCCTTCTCGCCGCGCACGCTGCGGAGCCGCTCCTCGACCTCCTTGATGCCGGGAGGCGCAGTCATCATCTTGATCCGCATCTTCGAGCCGGCCTCGTCGATGAGGTCGATCGCCTTGTCGGGGAGGAACCGGTCGGAGATGTAGCGGTCGGAGAGCACCGCCGCGGCCTCGAGCGCGGTGTCGGTGATGCTCACGCGGTGGTGGGCCTCGTAGCGGTCGCGCAGCCCATAGAGGATCTGGACGGTCTCGGCGACCGACGGCTCCCCAACCATGATCGGCTGGAAGCGGCGCTCCAGCGCCGGGTCCTTCTCGACGTACTTGCGGTATTCATCGAGCGTGGTGGCCCCGATGGTCTGCAGCTCACCACGCGCGAGCGCCGGCTTGATGATGCTGGCTGCATCGATCGCGCCCTCTGCGGCGCCGGCGCCCACGAGGGTGTGCATCTCATCGACGAACAAGATGATGTCGCCCCGCTCGCGAATCTCCTTCATCACCTTCTTGAGGCGATCCTCGAACTCGCCGCGGTACTTGCTGCCGGCGACAAGGGCCGCGAGATCGAGCGTGTAGAGCTGCTTGTCCTTGATGGTCTCGGGCACCTCATCGTGGACGATCGCCTGCGCGAGACCCTCTGCTACCGCAGTCTTGCCCACGCCCGGCTCACCGATGAGCACGGGGTTGTTCTTGGTGCGCCGAGAGAGGATCTGCATGACGCGCTCGATCTCGGTCGTGCGGCCGATGACCGGGTCGAGCTTGCCGTCCGCAGCAGCCCGGGTGAGATTGCGCCCGAACTCGTCGAGCAGCGATCCGCTTCCGCGCCCGCCCCGCTCCTCTGTGCTCTCGGTAGGCTTGCCGTAGTGGCCCGAGAGGAGCTGGATGACCGCCGAGCGGACCTTGTCGAGGTCGGCGCCGAGGTTAAGCAGCACCTGTGCGGCCACTCCCTCTCCCTCGCGGATGAGTCCGAGCAGGATATGCTCGGTACCGATGTAGTTGTGGCCGAGCTGCAGCGCCTCGCGCAACGACAGCTCGAGGACCTTCTTCGCACGAGGAGTGAACGGGATGTGTCCCGTGGGCACGAACGTCCCTCGGCCGATGAGTTCCTCGACCTGAGCGTGCACGTCCTCGAGCGAGATGCCGAGGCTCTCGAGCGCCTTGGCGGCGATACCGTCCTGCTCACGGATCAGGCCGAGCAGCAGGTGCTCCGTGCCGATGTAGTTCTGATTGAGCATGCGCGCCTCTTCCTGGGCGTACACGACAACCCGGCGCGCCTTCTCGGTGAAACGTTCGAACATGCGATGCCACTCCCTTGTATCGGCATGGCCGCTCGGTCGAACGGGGTCTCTCCTCCGAAGTCTAGTATACCCGCCCTCTATGACATCGGCGGGTTTCGTACATCAGATGAGCAATTCGGGTGCCACTCGATATGAGTGTGCTCGACTCAGATGTGACTCGGTTGCCGAAGCGGCCTCAGGCTTCGGGACGCATGTGGGGAAAGAGCAGCACATCACGAATCGAGGCGCTATCGGTCAAGAGCATGACCAGCCGGTCGATCCCGATGCCGAGACCTCCGCACGGCGGCATGCCGTACTCCATGGCCCTGACGTAGTCTTCGTCGAACGCCATCGCCTCAGCGTCGCCGCCGGCTTTGGCCTCGCCCTGCATGAGGAACCGCTCGCGCTGATCGTCCGGGTCTATGAGCTCGGAGAACGCGTTGGCGATCTCCCGTCCGGTGATGATGAGTTCGAAGCGCTCGGTCAGTTCGGGTTCGCCCGGCTTGCGGCGAGCCAGCGGTGATGTTTCGAGCGGATAATCCGTCACGAACACCGGGCCGGCGAGCGCAGGCTCGACGAGTTTCTCGAACAGCTCGGCGATCAGCTTCCCCTTGCCCCAGCCGGACTCGATCGCCACATCATGGGCCCCGCAGATCACTCGGAGGTCGTCTTCCGAACGCGCGAACGACACTTCCTCTCCGGCGGCTTCGCTGACGAGCTCGATCATCGTGCGCCTCGGCCACGGTGGCGTCAGGTCGACCGGCGTGCCCTGGTACTCGATAGTCTTCGTCCCGATGACCTCCTCGGCGACCGAGACGACGAGGCTCTCGGTGAGCTCCATCATGCCTTCGAGGTCGGTGTAGGCCTGGTACGCCTCGAGCATGGTGAACTCGGGGTTGTGCCGGGGACTCATCCCCTCGTTACGGAAGTTGCGGTTGACCTCGTAGACCCGCTCGAAACCGCCCACGAGCAACCGCTTGAGATAGAGCTCGGGCGCGATCCTCAGGAACACGTCCATGTCGAGGGCGTTGTGGTGGGTCACGAACGGGCGCGCCGTGGCGCCGCCGGGAATGGGGTGCAGCATCGGCGTTTCGACCTCAAGGAATCCTCGACTCTCCATGAAGCGCCGGATCGCCGCGATAATGCGGAACCGCGTCTCGAACACCTGACGGACCTCGGGATTGGCGATGAGGTCGACGTAGCGCTGTCGGTAGCGCGTCTCTGTGTCGGTGAGGCCGTGGTAT
>SLCP01000007.1 GCA_007125735.1 Coriobacteriia bacterium
AGCCGCGCGATCTCCGCCCGAGTCTCAGGGGGTATCGCGTTGGGGCGGGTGAGGAGGATCGGTGCACGGTACGAACCGGCAAGACCCGACGCGGACAAGGCGTCGGCGAAGTCGCCGCTCGTGGCGAGGATCACCGTGTCTGCTTGCTCGAACGTGTTGCTCGAGATATCGACAGCGGTGAGGATGCGGTCGTTACCCCACAAGCGTGTGAGCACCGGATCGACGGCAGCGGTCGCGATGTTGGACTCTCCGATCTCGCGCCCCTCGTCATCGTAAGCGAAGACCCGGTAGTAGTATGTGCGCCCAGCCAGGATCTCTTCGTCGAGGTAGGTCTGTCCGTCGGTCTCGGCGAAGGCAGCTGCGCCGAGGAGGTCGCTCAAGGACAGTCCCTTGGCGATACGGTAGCCCTCGGGCTCGACCCCCGCTGTTGCCTCCCACGACAACGCGATCGCGTGGAGATCGGGCTCCGGCCAGGCGGTGAGCTCTATGGAAACCTCATCGACCGAATAGTCGATCCAGAACCTCACGCTCTTGGTCGTCACATTGCCCGCTGGATCGGTCGCGGTGACGACGAGTGCGTACTCGCCCTCCTCCATCACGGTGGTACCGAGGAGGAACGGTTCTCCGTTGAGAGCCGCGAACAGGACGGCCGTCGGGTCCGAGCTCGACGCGAACGGCACCACCATACGATTGTACGTGCGCCCATCGGAGACCCCGAGAATGGTGAGATCGGGAGGCGTCAGGTCTACGCTGAACGCTGCGGACAGCACAGTCACGTTGCCGGCGGCGTCGGTCGCGGTGACGACGAGTTCGTACTCGCCCTCCTCGTCGATCGTCGTGCCGCTCGCGAACGGCTCGCCGTTCAGCAGCGCCTCGAAGATGACGTCCTCGTCGCTCGAGAGCTCCGGTGTCACGGGATGGTTGTACGACCCGCCGTCCTCGATACCTTCGATCGTGATCTCCGGAGGCGTGTAGTCGATACGGAACGTGGCGGTCTTGATGACTATCTCGCCGGCGTCGTTCGACGCGGTCACAACGAGTACGTACTCGCCCTCCTCGGAGATCGGGGTCCCGAGCGCGTACGGCTGCCCGTTGAGTGTCGCCGTGTAGACGGCGGTGAGATCGTGACTCGTCGCACCGGGCACGACCGGCTCGTTGTACGCACCGCCGTCCGCCACCCCCGTGATGGTGAAGTCGAACGCGGGTGCCACGACGCGCACGGTCACCGACACGCTGCCGGCGAACGCGACAGCTCCCGCGACACCGATGACGAGCGCGACCGTCAGCACGAGGACCAGGTAGCTTCGCCTGGCCAACCGCCTGGTGCCGAGCTCGTCTCGCACATCTGGCTTCACTAGCCGCTCCGTGTCGATCGGGTGCCCAGGACCGGGGCCTGGACACCGCTCTGGGCGCACGACGGAAGACGTGCGCACAGCACGCATGGGCCCGCAACATGCAGGCTACTGTGAGTATCGGCACAAACGGGGTGAAATCGTAGTGTTTTCGAGCGATGAGCGGCTGACCCTACAGATCGATGCCGTTGCTCTTCTCCTGTGCCTTCTTGGCCATTTTGGAGAGGAACTCCTGGTTGGAGGAGGTCTGCCGCAGCCCCTTGATGAGCATGTCGATCGCGCGATCGGCACTGTCTACGCCGTGAAGGATGCGACGCAAGCCCCAGACGAACGGTGCCTCCATGGGGTCGAGCAGCAGTTCCTCCTTGCGCGTACCGCTCGTGACGACATCGATCGCGGGGAAGATGCGGCGATCGGCCATCCGGCGATCGAGCCTAAGCTCCATGTTGCCGGTACCCTTGAACTCCTCGAAGATGACCTCGTCCATCTTCGACCCGGTCTCGACGAGCGCGGTCGCCAGGATGGTGAGCGAGCCCCCGTGCTCGATGTTGCGCGCCGCACCGAAGAAGCGCTTGGGCGGGTAGAGCGCGGTCGAATCGACACCGCCGGAGAGGATGCGGCCGGAAGCCGGGGTTGCGAGGTTGTACGCGCGAGCGAGACGTGTGATCGAGTCGAGCAGGATGACCACGTCCAGTCCGCTCTCCACGAGGCGCTTCGCTCGCTCCATGAGCAATTCGGCCACCGCGATGTGGTTCTCGCTCGGCATATCGAACGTCGAGCTCACGACCTCGCCGTGGATCGATCGCTCCATGTCGGTGACTTCCTCGGGCCGCTCGTCGACGAGCAGGCACATCAGGTAGGTCTCCGGGCTGTTCGCGGTGATCGATGCCGCGACCTCCTTCAAGATGGTGGTCTTTCCGGCCTTGGGTGGCGAGACGATCAATCCGCGCTGGCCTTTGCCGATCGGCGCGATGAGGTCGATGATGCGCGCCGTGAGGTCTTCTTTGCCGACTTCGAGGCGGAAGCGCTCGTCGGGGTAGACCGGCGTCAGGTCACGGAACGACTTGCGCTGGCGGGCCTCCTCGGGAGGTAGACCGTTGATCGTCTCGATCCGCTGGAGCGCGGGATACTTCTCGCTCTCCTTGGGCGGACGCACCTGCCCGCGGATGAGATCGCCGCGCCTCAGCTCCCCTCGGCGGATCTGAGACATCGAGCAGTAGACGTCGGCGTCGCCGGGGAGGTACCCGGAGGTTCGGATGAACCCGTAGCCCTCGGGCAGGACGTCGAGGATGCCGTTGATCTCGACGAATCCCTCGGCGCGGATCTTCGCCTCGAGTACTGCGTCGATGAGCTCGTCTTTCTTCTTGAGCGCCTTGGTGTCGAGCCCGAGCTCGACGGCCATCTCCTTGAGCTCGGTGACCTTCTTCTCCTCGAGGTCCGCCCGAGTCACCGACGGCTTGATCTCCTGCTGCTGGCCACCGCCTCCGCGGCGCCCTCGTTTACGTGGCCTGGCGCTCATGAGTTCTTGACCTTCTCCCAGTCAGCGAGGAACGCCTCGAGTCCCCGGTCGGTAAGCGGGTGCTTGACGCACTTCTCGAGCACGCCGAAGGGCACGGTCGCGATATCGGCGCCGAGGAGCGCTGAGGCCACGACGTGCTGCGGGTGACGGACGCTTGCGGCGATGACCTCGACGTCGTGCCCGAAGTCGTAGTTCGAAAGCGCCGCGATCACGCTGCCGAGGTGCTCGATGCCGTCTTCCGAGATGTCGTCGAACCGGCCGATGAACGGCGAGACATAGGCGGCGCCCGACCGGGCGGCGAGCAGCGCCTGCGGTACGGTGAAGCAGAGCGTCATGTTGACGCGGATGCCCTTCTCGGCAAGCATGCGCGTGGCCGCGAGCCCCTCGGGCATGGTGGGCACCTTGACGACGACGTTCTCGTGCAGAGCGGCGAGCTCCACGCCCTCGGCCACGATCTCGTCGCGGGTGAGCGTGACGGTCTCGGCCGACACGGGTCCGTCGGCGATCTCGCAGATGCGCACGATGTGGTCGTGGAAGTCGGCGAGATTGCCGCCTTCGCGAGCGTAGAGCGACGGGTTGGTCGTCACGCCGGCCAGCACGCCCCAGCTGGCGGCCTCTTCGATCTCCGCGATGTTCGCGGTATCCAGAAAGAACTTCACGCGCAGATTCCTCCTTCGCGTACGTCGTCCGCGGCGCGGACGATCACTGCACCTCTTCAAGCACCGCACCGACGATGTGCTCGAGTGTCTCTGCCACCGTGCGATCGAGCTGGTGGCTGTGTATGACCGGGATCTCGTGTTCCTCGGCCAGCTCTTCTATGTAGTGCCCGAGCATCCGGATGCTGCCGAAGTTGGCGCGGTACCGCTCGAACGGCCGCAATCCGTCAGTCTGCACCTCTCGGATGTAGAAGTGGCTCCGATGAGAGTCCTCGTCGTCGACCGCGATGATGATCTGGACCACACGCGCGCCGGGGAAATCCGCCGCGTCGATATAGCCGGGAACCAGGTGGACCCCCTCGATGACGAGGCTCACGCTCTCCTTCACGCTGCGCTCGATGAGCGAC
>SLCP01000139.1 GCA_007125735.1 Coriobacteriia bacterium
CTCTCGGCCGAGCTCGAGTACCTCGGCCTCTCGCTCACGTGCCACCCGCTCTATCTCGCCGAGGCCGACCTGCGCGCCCGCGGCGTGACGTTCGCGCGCGACCTCGCCGCGCTGCCCGACCGCACCCGCGTGCGCGTCTGCGGGGTGCGCGAGCGGGCGCAGACGCCGCGTACGCGCTCAGGCAAGCGCACGTGCTTCCTCACGCTCGAGGACGCCACCGGGCTGCTCGACGTCGTCGTCTTCGAGGACGCGCTCGAGCGGGCAGGGGAGACGATCGTGCGCCACCGCTGCTACCTCGTCGATGGCACGCTGCAGAATAACGACGAGCGCGGGCTCGCCATCATCGCCGAGGAGGTCGCGCCGTACGTCGTGCGCACGTCCTCGGGCACCCCGGTGCGCTTGCGGCGTGGCGTGCCGAGCGGCCCGATGGGCCCGTCCCTCGGCGGAGCGGGGGCGCCGGAAGAGGAGTCGTGGGAAGCGGCAGGGTGAGCGGCGGGCGAGGACCCGCGCGGGCCCGCGAGCGGTGCCTCGACCTCGCTACGAGCCGTCCTCCGGGAGCGCACCTTCGAGCACGCGGATCTCGTCGGCGATGATCTCAGGGCCCGCCATGCGGATGGTGGCCTCGTCGCTCAGCTCTCCGGTCACCTCGACGTAGTGCCCGCGAAGCGAGGCGAGCTCCGACTCGACAGGGCCGGCGTTTGCGATCACCGCGACGATCATGCTCTCTGCGGCGTCGGTCGCAGCCACGCCGGTGACCGCCCAGAACCCGCCCTCCAGATCGACGTAGTCGAGGACGCCAACCGCGCGGCTCGTGTCCCGGGGGCCGTCGTAGAGGCCAGGGGGATCGACGACGGCAGGACGGCTCGGTTCGGCGACGATCGACGGCACCTGGTCGCGAGCGCATCCCGTAAGGCCGAGCGCACCCACGAGGGCGATCGCAGCGACAACTCGGATGACACCCCTCATCGCCAACCCCTCCCGTCGTCCTGCGCAGGACCTACGGCATCCTGCGACCATCTACGCTGCGGCGATCTATGCTGCCGCCATCCACGCTGCGGCCCGAGCGTATCGCGCCCTCGCCAAACCGCTCGCGGACCGCTTCGACGCTCTGCGTGAGCCGGACCTGCCGAGGATCGGGCTCGCCGGTCTCCTCGGCCAGCAGCTCGAGCTGGTGAGCGGGGGTCTCGAACCCGCTCACCCCAACGCCGAGCAACCGCACGCCGATCCCCGGACTCCACGCGGTGCCGAGGAGCTCGAGGGCGACAGCGGCGATAGAGCCGGCATCCGAGGTGGCCACCGGCACCGTCCTCCGCACCGTCCGCGTCGTGAAATCACCATACCGCACTTTGAGGGTCACGGTGCGACCGGCGAGGTCTTTGCGGCCGAGGCGCGCGGCGACCTTGCGGGCAAGCGCCGTCACGGCGGCGTGGACCTCGTCTGCGGCGCGGACATCGGCTGAGAACGTCCGCTCGTTCGAGACCGACTTCACGTCCGCGCGTGGCGCGACCGGGCGATCGTCGATGCCAGCCGCTCGCCTCACCGCACTCTCACCGTGCGAGCCGAGGAGCGAGCGGGCGGTGCGCTCGTCGAGTGCGGCAAGCGCGCCGAGCGTGGTCACGCCGGCTTTCGCGAGGTGCTCGGCGCTCACGTTGCCGATCCCGGGCAGCGCCGAGACCGGCAGCGGCGCGAGAAACGCCGCCTCCGTGCCGGGACGCACCACGGTGAGTCCGCGGGGCTTGTCGTGATCGGACGCGATCTTCGAGACGGTCTTGGAGGTCGAAAGCCCGATCGAGCACGTCACGCCGAGCGCACAGACCCGCTCCTGGATCCTGCGGGCGACCGCTACCGGGTCTTCGCCGCCGTGCGCGCCAGGTGTGATGTCTGCGTACGCTTCATCGATGGAGGCCGGCTCAACGAACGGCGTTTCGGCCTCAAGTATGCGCCTGACCGCGTCGGAGAGCTCCTTGTAGCGCTCGAAGCGCGGTCGCACCCACACCGCATCGGGACAGAGCGCCGCCGCTCTCGCCGAGGGCATCGCCGAGCGCACGCCGAACACGCGCGCCTCGTACGAGGCCGTCGAGACGACTCCTCGGCCAGCAGGGTTTCCGCCCACGATCACCGGCACGCCGCGCAACTCGGGGTCGTCGAGCTGCTCGACGGCGGCGAAGAACGCGTCCATGTCGAGGTGGACGATCGCACGGCCGGTCCAACGTGTCGCGCCTTCGTTCATACTGCTTGCAGTGTACCCCCTCGGACAGGAGACCCATGCTCGTAGGCGCTCACGTATCGGTCGCAAAGGGTCTCGTCGCGTCGCTCGAGTACGCCCGCGACGTCGGGTGCGAGTGCATCCAGATCTTCGCGAAGAGCCCGCGGCGATGGATAGGCCCGCCGTCGGACGCCGAGGCGGGAAAACGCTTCGCCGAGGCCCGCGCGTCCCATGGCATCCGCGCGGTCTACACGCACACCGCCTACCTCATCAACCTCGCGGCGACCGATCCGGACGCGCGCACGCGCTCCATCGAGGCGCTCGCCGATGAGATCGTGCGCGGCCGCCTGCTCGCGGCAGAAGGTGTCATCACGCACCTCGGCACCGATCCGCTCGGCGACCGCGGTGCCGCCGCGGAGCGCATCTCCTCGGCCATCCGCGACGCGTTCCGTATCGCGGACGCGAGCGTGCCGGACACCGCCCCCGACCCGTCTCGCACCCGCCTTCTGCTCGAGAACTCGGCGGGTGCAGGGAGCACGTACGGTCGCGACGTCGCCGATCTCGCCGCCGTGTTCGCGCTCGCCCCCGACCTCACTGACCTCCTCGGCGTGTGCATCGACACGTGTCACGGGCACGCCGCCGGGATGGCGCTCGATACACGCGAGGCGTGGCGTGCGCTCGTCGCCGACATCGACGCGGGGTGTCGGCATGGAGCCCTCGAGGTCGTGCACGCGAACGACGCCGTCCACGAGCGCGGTTCGAAGAAGGACCGGCACGCGTGGATCGGCGACGGGACCCTCGGCTACGAGGCGTTTCGCGCGATGCTCTCCGTTCTCGACACCGGCGAGATGTGCGCGATCACTGAGATGCCGGGCGAGGTGCCGATTAAAGACAGTGAGAATATACGCCGACTCAAAGACGTGAGAGCACAGGTGAGCGAGTGAGTGGCGTGGCAGGAGGTTCTTCGAGCCGATTCGCTGGCCGAGCGCTCCCGTATCGTGGTTGCTCCTCGGACCGCGGAGTTCTAGCATAAGACGCACCACGCCGTGTTCGTCCGATGATGGTGAGGAGTGCCTTCGATGGCGTTCATCCTGCTCGTGCGTGATGGCGATACGACACGCTTGTTCACCCCCGCCGTGTTCGAATCGCGCCAGGCAGCCCTCGCGGAACTCCCGCGCGCCGGGGCGATCACCGGCACCGAGGAGCTCTTCCTCGTCGACCTCGATGCGGCCACCCCCGTGATCGTAGTCGCTCAAGAGGCCGCCGCACCCGCAGTCCCTCCCGTGGCGGAGGACCTTCCTGCCGAGGAGAGTGTCGGCGTGTGGGAGGCGCCGGCGCCGGTAGAGGCGGCGCCCGTCGAGGAGCGTCGTTTTAGCCGCGTGATCCCCCCCGGCACTACTTTTCTGAATTTCCTGCGCACGTACATGAGCGATATTGCGCCCAATGTGCGCATCATCCTACAGTATGATCGCCTTGTGCTGCAGAAGCGCGAAGATGGTGATGTCGTTGCGGATGACGCGCCCCCGCCCCCGCCGCCAATCGAATAAGAAAATAACGCGATACCGAGCAACAAATGGGTTCGCGCCCGTAACAACAAAAAAGGTCGCGTGTGTTCCCCCATCTCTCCCAACCGCTTGAGATACTTTACCAACCGGCCGCCTCACTGCGCATGCGACCGCATACGCGCAACAATTATCGGCATACGCGCAAC
>SLCP01000180.1 GCA_007125735.1 Coriobacteriia bacterium
ATGCACGTCGCCGACCTCGATTCGGCGCTCTACGACCGCCGCTCGCTCGTGCGGATCCGCTCTATGCGCGGCATGGTGTTCGTGATCCGCACCGACCTGCTCCCGGTGGTGTTCGCGGCGACCAACGCGGCGGTTGCGCGGTACGCGAGAAGGTACGCTGCGTTCCGCGGGGTCCACGGCGCGGACTACGAGCGCCTTGCCGAGCAGGTCTGCGCACTCCTCGGCGAACGGGGCCCTCTCACCACCGCCGAGATACGCGCCGAACTCGACGTGCGTCTCGACGTCGCGGCCGCCGTGAGCCTCATGTGCGCCGAGGGTCGCCTCCTCCGCGACCGTCCGGTGGCAGGCTGGCTCGATCGCCGCACCACGTACGTCCCGCTCGCCGATGCGCTGCCCGGCGTCCGGCTCGACTCCGTTCGCGAGGGCGACGCAGATATCGCCCTGGTGCGCGCCCACATCCGTGCGTTCGGGCCGGCACTGGCCGAGGATGCCTCGTGGTGGACGGGCATCGGCCGCAAGCGCACCGCGCGCGCGCTCCGTGCCCTCGGCGACGAGATCGTGACCGTTCACCTGGCCGAATCCGACGGCGAGTTCCTGGTGCACGCCGCCGATATCGACGAGCTGGCCTCGACAGGCGCGGCACCGAGTCCGGCCGTGGCACTCCTCCCCGCCCTCGACCCCCTCGTGTCTGGCTACGCGCGCCGCGGACGGTTCGTCGAAGACGCACACCGTCCGTACGTGTTCGACACGGCAAGCCGCGTCACCTCGGCCGTCGTCATCGACGGACGGGTCGCTGGTGTCTGGGACGTCACGACCGAACCTGAGCCCGCGGTGCTGGTGCACCTCCTCGGCGAGGGAGAGCCTCTGTGGCGCGACGCCATCGAGGCGCATGCGGCCTCGGTCGGACGGTTCCGATTCGATGCGGACATCGCAGTGCGATGGGTCGACGAGATGCGGCCGCTCGTCGACCGCACGCCCGGTGCGGTGTTCAAGCCGCTGCGCTAACCCACCGGTAGCACGAGCGTGAACACGGCTCCGCCCGCAGGGTTCGCCCCGGCCGTGAGCGTGCCGCCGAGCATCTCTGCGAGCCGCCGCGAGATCGCCAACCCGAGTCCCGTGCCAGGGCTCTTCGCGAGCCGCGGGTCGGGGCCCTGGTAGAAGGAATCGAATATCTGCTCGTGCGCACTGGCCGGGATACCGATGCCCGTGTCCTCGACCTGGATCTCGATCCACTCGTCGTCCCGGACATCGATCCTCACCGTGATCGTCCCGGTATCGGTAAACTTGACCGCGTTGGAGAGCAGGTTGAGGAGGATCTGCTTGACCTTGGCGGGGTCAGTCTCGATCCGCTCCGGCACTCCGTCGCCGTCGTGGACGTCGAGTGCGAGCCGCTTCTCGAGCGCCATCGGTCGTACGGTGTCCACACATCCCCGCACCAGTGCCACGGGGTCTACGGGTTCGAGCTCGACACGATCGGCTCCCGCCTCGATGCGGGAGAGGTCGAGCATATCGTTGATGAGCACGAGCAGGTGCTTGCCCGAGGCGTTCACCATAGCGAGCTGCTTGGCCTGCTCCTCGGTCAGCTCGCCCGCCATGCCCCTCAGCATGATGTCGGTGAAGCCGATGATCGAGTTGAGCGGGGTACGCAACTCGTGGCTCATCGCCGCCAGGAACCGGTCTTTGGCCTCGGTCGCCGCCTGGAGGCCGAGGTTGGCGTGCTCGAGTTCTATGGTGCGCTCCTCGACGAGACGCTCGAGATCGTCCCGGTATGCCACGAGCTCGGTCTCCGCCTCCTTGCGTTGGCCGATCTCCTGGCTGAGCATCACGTGGGCACGCTCGATCTCATCGGCCATCTCGTCGAAGGCGTGCGCAAGCTCCGCTACCTCGTCGGATCCACTCTCGATCCCCGTGCGGTACGACAGGTCACCGCTACCGAGCCGTACGGCGGCGGTCCGCAAGTCGACCAGCCTCCGAACGACATCGCGCTCGGTCGCCACCGCATTACCGAACACCGCGATGATGCCCACGCCAGCCACTGCCGAGGAGGCCACGAGGATCCCGAGCATCGTGGCGAGCACGCGCTGGCTCGTCTCGTCGCCGAGAGCCACGAGCTTCGTCACCGCCTGCTGCATCTCGATGAGAATCTGCGCCGCAAGACGCTCACGGTATTCTTGGGACACCGCTTCGTCCACCACGCCCGCAGCCGCCTCATCTCGTGCCTCGACCAGGCGGTCGAACATCTCTCCGACACGACGGTAGTTGCCGAGGAGCTCCTCGGCGCGGCGCGGATCGGACTCCTCGGCCAGTACCGATTCGAGGTCTCCCTCGAGTGCGGCGTACTTCTGGCGCCACTGCCGCTCGGCGCGCGGTTCGAGGTTGATGACGAAGTCGGTCGTGAGCATCGAGAGTTCGAACATGCCATTGAGCGAGCGGGCGATCCGGTCGTTCGTCTCGACTGTAGACCGGAGCTCTAGGAAGCCCCCCGCAACGACCACGAGGAGGGCGAGAGCGACGAGGAGTATGACCCCGCTGCCGATGCGGATCCGTGTCGCCGCTCTCACGGTCGACTCACCTGATGACCTCGACGCGATACGGGTCCACCGCGTCAAGGGGGCCCAGGTCGAAGCGCTCGAGGAGGTCGGGTGTGCGCTCAGCGTCCGTCAGGCCACTCGCGATCGCCCACCTCGCCTGGTCCTCGAGCGCGAGCAGGAGTGCCTGGTCGATCCGCACGCGGTACTCGCCGACACACAGGGTCTCGCATGCGTCCTCAGGGTCGAACCCAAGTCGCTCTGCGATGATGGCAACGGCTTCGTCACACACCTCCGCGCCCGTCGCCGGCTCTGAGGCGACGAGCGCCCGCATGAGCCGTACGCGCACGGCCGGGTCGAGCTCGGGCGAGACGCACACGTTCATCGTCTTGAGCTGGAGTCCCGGCTCCTCGAAGACGATCAGCTCATCGCCGAGGGACTCGACAAGCTCTCCGACGAAGGGCTCGCGCAACGCTGCCGCCCCGAACTGTCCGCTCGCCAGCCCCTCGGCGACCACGTCGAACGGCTCGAGGCACAGGTTCACGTCCTCGGCGAGAAGACCGTGCCGGGAGAGGAACGTCGCGAGGAACGCGTGCGCCGCGGTGCGCGGCGCCGTGGCGACACATCGGCCTCGTAGTTCGCGCGGGTCGTCGATCTCGCGGTCCGCGCGCACCACGACCTTGATGTCGTTGTCTGAGGAAGCGATCGTAGCGAGCACGTCGAAGCGCGCGCCGTCGAGCGCGGCGAAGACGATCGGGGTGTCGGCGCTCGTCGCCGCGTCGACCTCGCCTGCGAGGAGCGCCTCCATGCACGGCTGACTGCTCGCGTACTCGACGACCGTCACGTCGAGGCCCTCGGCAGCGAACGCCCCACGCTCCTCGGCGATGAACACGGTCGCGGCGAGGCACTCGCGGGAGACGGCGATGGTGAGGGGTATCAGCTCGGCGTCGCCGTCGAGCTGGGGACCGGGCGCATCGCAGCCGGGCGCAACCGCGACCACAAGCAGCACGGCGATGGCGATCCGAGCATACCGAGAGCGTTTCACGGTGCCTCCGTCGACCGATACCCGCATTCAGGCGAGAAGTCCTGGGCGCGTGCGCACGACCCTACGCGAAACGATACACCTTGCGCGGCTCCCCGCGCCTCTAGTATCGGCAGATACGCGTCTTCACTCTACGGTTCTCGGACTACCGGGCAGGTCATGCAGTGGCATCCGCCCCGTCCTTTTCCGAGCTCAGCCCCCTCGATCTCGAGCACCTTGATGCCCGCCTCGCGCAGCCGTGTGTTCGTGTGCGTGTTCTTCGAGTAGGCGATGACGACGCCCGGCTCCACCGCCACGACGTTGTTCGCGTCGTCCCACTGCTCGCG
>SLCP01000043.1 GCA_007125735.1 Coriobacteriia bacterium
GGAGAGCACGGTCGCCGAGGCGGTGTCGAACCCGCCCATCTGGTAGTAGATCGCGGACGTGAAGGTCGTGTAGCGCACCGTCGCGACGGCGCCGAAGTCAGAGAGCACGTAGAGCATCACGAGAATACCGCCCGCACCGATGGCCGGCCGGAGCATCGGCACGGTGACGCGTGTGAGCGCGCGCTGCGGACTGAGCCCAAGCGACCGAGCAGCCTCCTCGTGCGTGCCGCCGATGCGGGCGAGCGCACCACCCACCACGAGGTAGACGTAGGGGTACGTGAAGACCGTGAGCACGAAGAACGCGCCGAAGAACGAGTACATGTCGATGGGGGTCGAGCCCGCCCAGCGCGCGATCCATCCTCGCGGGCCGAAGATGACGATGTAGGCCATCGCTCCTACGTACGGCGGCACCGCAAGCGGCACGGCGAGCAGCCACCGCCACACGCGTCGACCGGGCACGTCGGTACGGTGTACGAGAAGTGCGAGCACCGTGCCGAGCAGGCCAGCCGCCACGGTCACCGCGCCAGCGAGCGAGAGCGTGCTCCAGAGCAGCGAGGGCACACGGTCGTCGAGAAGTCGCGCCCAGCGCTCGACACCGGCGAAGGCCGAGCGCCAGACGACGAACGCGATCGGCACCGCCATGACGAAAGCCACCACGGCACCGAAGAAGGACAGCCACCCGCCCGGTGGCTGTCCTCCCCACACGCGCGACCACACCGTGGCCGCCGCGTCACGCGCTGTCAGTACAGCGCGGCTCATCTCACCTCAGTTCCATATCGAGTCCCGCGCGCTCGATGAGCGTCCTCGTATCCTCCCACACAGTCCCCAGTTCGGACAGCGGCATGGCCTGAACATTGTAGTCGGAGATCGGCCGGGCCTCTTCGACCGCCTCGATCTCGGGGTTCACCGGGACCTCGAGCGAGGCGAAGCTGAACTCGCGCTGGTTCTCAGGCAGGAGGACCCACTCGAGGAAGATCCGTGCGCTGACGGGGTTCGGGCCACCCGCAACGAAGCCGACGCCCGCGGCGTTGACGACGGCGCCCATCTCTCCGTCACCCTGGTCGGGGTAGATCACGCCGACGTTGTTGTCCTCGGGCTCTCTCAGCTGCTGGTGGTAGTAGTAGTTGTTGACGAGGCCGAACGCAAACTCCCCTGCACCCACCGCACGGCGGATGTCGCCGTGGCCCTCGGTGATGGCGCCGGCGTTCTCCTTGACGGCTTCGATCCACTCGGTCGTCTGCTCATCGCCCCACTCGTTGCGGAGCGCCGAGATGTGTCCGATCATCCCCGCGTTGCCTCCGCGCGTGATCGCGAACATGCCGTCCCACTTCGGGTCGGTGAGCTCCCAGACGGTCTGGGGCATCTCTCCTTCGGAGATGAGGTCCTTGTTGTAGATGAACACACGCGTGCGTGCCGAGAGCGCGATCCACGAGTCGTCGACAGCGCGGTAGCGCTCCTCGATCGAGTCGACACCGTCGAGAGCGCCCGGTGCGGCGAGGATATCGTTGAGGCGCAGGTACTCGAGCATCCCGATGTCGTTGGCGACCACGATATCGGCCCGGGGCCGTGACGCCTCCTCGGTGAGCTTGTTGACGACCGTGTCGCCGGCGTGCAACACGCTGACCTCGATGCCGGTATCAGCGGTGAACTTCTCGAGCAGCGGGTCGACGAAGCGCTCGTTGCGCGACGAGTACACGACGAGCTCGCCGGTGGCCTCGTCGACCGACTCAGACACCTCGTCGGGCGCAGCGGGTTCCTCAGCGGTGGTCCCGCATGCGGCAAGGCCGGCTAGTGCAAAGGTCGCGACCAGCGCGATGAGCGCGTACCGCCACGCTTTGGCTGACATGACTGATCTCATTCGAACGTTCCCTTCTGTGCGAGTGCGTATGGCGATGAGCCCGAATACTTCGCCCATACTAAGTAACAAACTTCGCACACGTCAAGTTAGCGCCTGCCAACCGTCTCGAAACAGTCCTGCGGTCGCACGCTAACGCGCACCACATCGTGCACACGGCGTCAGCGGTTCTTGGAAGGCCGGACGATCAGTACCGGGTCGGCGCCTCACCCTGTACGTGGCACCCCGAGCAGAAGAGCTCCTGGTGGCACGCGTAGCAGTCGGTGAGGATGTCGGTCTCGCGTGCGGCTTGCGCGTGCTGAGCCAACCACGTCTGCCGAGGATCTCCGGCCGGATGGTGACACTGGTCGCACGCGGTCGCGTTGAGCGCGGGATCACCAGTCTTGTTGTGGCAGAGCGCGCACCCGTCCGGGTCCGCGTCGCCGGCAGCGGAGTGTTGCTCGGCGAAGTCAGCCGGATGCGGCATCTCGTAGCCGTGGCAGCCGATGCAGAACACATCGGTCCGATGACACGTCTCGCACTCGTTGACAGCCGCGACCGGCGGGAGGTCGACGAACTCGCCGTGCGGGATTCTCAGTAGACGGGAGATGGGTTTGGGTCGCTTCGCCGCGAGTTCCGGACCGCGCTCGGCCCAGTATGCTCGCGCCTCCGCCGTCGCACGCTCCTCGGCGAGCGCCATGCGGGCGTGCCCGGACGACTCACCGTACGGCGTGAAGAAGTCGGCAGCCATGTGCGTGTCGGGCACGAGATCGAAGTCTGGTGGATGGCACGCCCCGCACGCGCCGGATGCAACGAAGTCGCTCGGGGATTCGCCGGTCAGCGTATGGCAGCGGTAGCACGCCGTCATGACCATGAAGTCCTCGTGCTTCTCGTTGCCGGGCAGCTCAAGCTCGAAGACCTCGGGATGAGCGACGCGGTTGTGACAGATCGCGCACGCGATGCCCTCGGTCGAGTGCGCCTCGTGGTCGATGAATATGCCCTCCGAGGGCGTCACCGTCCGGTTCGAGAGGTTATGGCACTGCGTGCAGTAGTACTCGGGCATCGAGAGCGCGATGTACGAGTCCTCGTTGAGCGGCATGTGGAACGTGCCCGTCACCGTCTCCCAGACGTCGACGAGCTTCTCCGCCTTCTCGGCGGCGAACCGCACGCCATCCAGTTCCGGCGGGATGTGGCATGCGATGCACGAGACGTTCGAATGGGTCGACGCCCAGTACTGCTTCTGGTTGTCGTAATGGACGACGTGGCAGACCTCGTTGCAGAACCACCGCGTCGACGTTCCGATCAGAGACCCGACGAGCACGGTGCCAAGCACCACGATCCACACACCCGTCCACACGATGAAGCGCGGGCGGGTGATCGGGTCTTTGAATCCGCGAACCAGACGGCGCATCCCACCCTCCCTGCCTGACACCCTCGTACGCGAGCACCGCCGAGGAACCCCTGTTCGCATAGTGTACCCGCTGCGCTGGCGCCGTGCGATACTTGACCGAGCACCGACCACAGAGGAGGGGCGCGTGCGGATAGCCATCGCTGGAGGCAACTCGTTCATCGGCCGGAACCTGACCCGCTGGCTTCTCGACGCCGGTCACGACGTCGCGTGGCTCTCGCACCGGCCGGGCCGCGCCCGCGAACTCGGCTTCAGCCCGACGGCGCTCGTCGACGCCCACTTCGACCCCGGCGACCCGTCCGGACCGTGGCGTGATGTCGCGCGCCACGCGGACGCCGTGGTCAACCTCTCGGGCTACCCCATCGTCTCCCGATGGACCGCTCGCTCGCTCGCACTCATCCGCGAGAGCCGCATCGCGACGACGCGGGCGCTGGTCGACGCGATCGGCGAGGCTCGGTCCGCCGGCGGAGGCCCCTCGGTGCTGGTCAACGCGTCCGGCGCCGGAATCTACGGCGACCGGGGGGACGAGGTCGTCGACGAGCGGACACCGGCGACAGCGGGGTTCCTCGGCCAGCTGGCTCAGGAGTGGGAGGCCGAGGCGATGCGGGCACGCGACTCTGGCGCGCGGGTCGTCGTGGTGCGGACGCCTCC
>SLCP01000024.1 GCA_007125735.1 Coriobacteriia bacterium
CCGTTACCGCATGGTATGCAGCAAGTAGCCAGCCAGATACCGCGCGAGAGAACTTCTCACGATAAGCACACAATCGTCGCGGAGAGGATGCGCCAAACGCCACGTCACGGCCTGCGCGCCACTACCGCCCGCACCGCCGGTCGCTCGGCACGCCCCTCGAACACCTTCGATACCCGTGACAGGTAGCCGAGGGCCGCCGCGCCCGCCCCGATGCCCGCCACCGCTCCTACGACGTCAGGGGCGAGCCCGAGCTGCACGCCAGCGAGATGACCGAGACCGTACCCGGCGACCAGACACACGACCGGGAACACGTACACCCATCGTCGTGCCGTACCCGTCACGTGCGCATGCGTCTCTACCTCAACGGTATCGCCCACGCGTGCGCCCAGGTCGTCGACCGCTCCCTCGAGCAGCCGATAGCCAGCAGCGCCCTCGGCGCACGCGCCGCACGTGCCGCACTCGGGCCGAGCGACGATCGCCACATCGACCATACCGTCACGGATGGCAACGACGGTGCCCCGCTCGCGCATCGCTACGACCTCAGCGTGTCGCGCAGCTCCTCGGCCCTCGCCCAGATGCGCTCGTTGTCGAGCAGTGTCCACTCGCCTTTCTCGTAAAGCGTCTGTCCCGCAACCATGGTGAACACGATGTTCTCCTGGTTCGCGGTGTGAACGAGCGTCGAGTACGGGTAGAGGGTCGGGATCTGGTGGCTGTGCGAGATGTCGACCGCGATGATGTCGGCCTGCTTGCCGGGCTCGAGCGACCCGACCTTGTCGTCGATGCCGAGAGCTCTGGCAGCATCGAGCGTACCGAGCTTCACGAATTGACGGGCGATGAGGTAGGGCTCGAAGCCCATTGCCGCCCGCTGGATGAGCAACCCGATGCGCATCTCGTCGAACATGTCGAGTGTGTTGTTCGAGGCCGGCGAGTCGGTACCGAGCCCCACCTTGACCCCGCGCTCGAGGAACGTGCCGAGGGGAGCCATCCCCATGGCGAGCTTGGCGTTACAGCGCGGGCAGTATGCCACCGAGACATCGTTCGCGGCGAGGAGGTCGATGTCGGAGTCATCGACCTGGGTACAGTGCACGGCGACGAGGCCCGGTATCTCGAACAGTCCCCACTGCGACACGTAGCGCACCGGACTCACACCGGTCGGAAGCCACCCGGGATCGGCGCCGCTGTACGTCTCGCGGTAGTCGACCGCGAGACGAGAGCTGCCGTACTTCACGAAGTCGTACTCGTCTTTGGAGCCTGCGAGGTGTATCGAGACCGGGAGCTCGTCGCGGAGCGCGACCTCGGTCACCGCTTCGTAGACCGCCGGATGGCAGCTGTACGTCGCATGCGGTGCGATGCCGACCGTGAGGCGCTGTGGGTCGCCATACTCACGCCAGCGCGCCATGTCCTCCTCGGCCGCCGTCATGACCTCACCGACACGCGCCCTCTCCATGGTCGACACTTCACGATAGATGACCGCGCGCAGTCCCGCCGATGCAGCGGCACGGGCCGAGGCGCCGGTATCGGTGATGTCGGCGATGGTGGTGATGCCGGATTCGAGCGCCTCGGCGGCGCCGAGTTGCGCCGCATCGTCCCAGTCGGCAGCGGTCAGACGCTGCTCCTTCTCGAGCAGCTGCATCTTCCACTGCGAGTACGGCAGATCGTCGACGAGGCCGCGCATAGCCGAGAACTCCAGGTGCGTGTGCATGTCGACGAAGCCGGGCATGAGGCAGGCGAGCCCGAAGTCGCGCACCTCTTCCTCAGGGTGGGCGGCGACGAGCTTCTCGCGCTCCCCGATCTCGACGATGGTGTCACCCTGGACCAACACGCCGCCGTCGACGATGTGCGGAGCTGCGACCGGGAGCACGTAGCGTGCAGCAAGTATCATCGCAATCCTTCCGTTCTCGGTACGCGCCTATCGTACCGTAGAAGTGCGCCGCCCGGTGCTCCCTACTTCACAGCGACGTGGATGGCGACGACACCCCCGGTGCGGTCCTCCCAGCTGATCGCCGAGAAACCCGTCTGGCGAAGCTCGGCGGCAAGCGCAGCCTGGTCAGGAAACGCGCGGATCGAGTCGTTGAGGTAGACGAACGACGCCCGGTCCCGCGTGAGCAGGCCGCCGATCGTCGGGATGACGAATCGCAAGTAGGCGTGGTAGAACCAGCGCCACGGCGCGAAACGAGGCCGCGAGAACTCGAGCACCACGTAGCGACCGCCCGGCTTGAGCACGCGGTAGACCTCTGCGAAGTTGGCTGCGCGATCGGGCAGGTTGCGCACGCCGAACGCAACGGTCACGACATCGAAGCTTGCATCGGAGTACGGGAGGTCCTGTGCGTCGGCGACCTCGAACGTGAGCGAGGTGCGACCCTTGTACGCGCGCCCCTTGCGCTTCGCGATCTCGAGCATCTCGGGAACGAAATCGGTTCCCACGACCTCCGCTGGCCTGCCGAGGCGTGCGAGCGCGAGCGAGAGGTCACCCGTGCCCGCACAGAGGTCGAGGACGCGGCTCGTGCGCGTCAGGCGCGCGGCGGCCACCGCATCGCGGCGCCACAGGCGGTCGATGCCGAAGCTCGACAGCGCGTTGAAGACGTCGTAGCGACGCGCGATGAGCGAGAAGATGCCTTTGACCCGCTCGGGAGTAGGCTCGCCCGATGACGGCGTGGGCGAGGGCGCCTCCGCGCCTGCGGGCGCGGGGACGGAGCCGTCTATGGGGTCGGGCATCAGGCCTCCGAGGTCTCACATGCAGGATGCGGCTTAGGCGCAGGCCGCGACCCGAACAGGGTAGCGAGATTCTCGGTGAGCCACAACATCCCAACGTGCCAGAAGTGGCGGAAGCTTACATAGCGCGGCCAGTTGAGCTCGGACTTCTCGCACACGGTGGACTCAGAGAGCCGGTCGACCTCGGCCTTGAGCGCTGCGAGCTTCTTCTCGCGCGCCACCGGGTCGGGCATCTGGCGGATAGCGTCGACGCGCTCCATCGCTATGCGTGCGGCGGCGATGCGCTCGTCGGTGCGCTCGGCAACCGCGGGCTCGATGATGCCGATGCGACCTTTGAGCTCGTTGAGGGCAACGCCGACGTCGTAGGTCGCGTCGACCATCTCCTCGGGACTCATCGCATGGCTCTCGTAGTTCATGATGTGCTTCCAGGACGGCTCGACGAGCAGCTGACGGTGCTCCTCGAGTGTTTTCGCGCGCAGCGTGTAGCCGTACTTCTCGGGGTTGTCGAACGCCATGGAGCCGGGGTCGAGGAAGGGTGCCATCGGCGAGGAGAACGCGAGGAGACGCGGGTCGTTGTCGACCTTGGCGTAGAGGGACTCGATGTAGGCGGGCGTCTCGAGCACGGACTCGGCGGTCTGCGTGGGAATGCCGGTCATGAAGTAGAGGTCGAAGCGCGAGCACCCGTTGCGGAGCGCCGCCGCGATCGACTCCTCTACCTGCTCCATCGTGTAGTGGTGCTTCCCGAAGGCCGCGCGGACTGCGTCGTCATGGCTCTCGACACTGATCTCGACGCTGTAGTCACGCAGGTGTTCGTTCAGGAACCGGTAGAAGTCCTCGGCCGGCGGCTTGAAGAATTCGAAGCCGATCGGGTTCCTGAGGTCGATCTTGGAGAGCCCACGGATGAAGGCAGCCGTGTAGTCGCGTCCAGCCTGCAAGAAGTCGTTCAGTACGAAGATGGGGCCGGGGATGTACTTCTGGATGTGCTCGATGTCGCGCACGAGGAGCTCGGGATCGCGGAACGCCACCTTGCGCCTGCCGAAGTGCTCGCGGAACGAATACGCGCTGCCGCCACACGTAGCGCAGTTGTGCGTGCAGCCGCGGCACGTAAGCGAGGCGCAGACCGGATACTGCAACCAGTCCTTGAACGGCACGAACCCCATCACGTCGCGATAGCGGA
>SLCP01000123.1 GCA_007125735.1 Coriobacteriia bacterium
CACTGGCGACCCGGCTTCTCGACCAGGGAAGCGACGCGCTTGTGGTCTGCGGCACGACCGGCGAGTCGCCGACGGTGTTCTACGACCAGAAGATGGACCTGTTCCGCGCCGTCCTCGAGGCGGTTGACGGCAAGGCGCCCGTCATCGCGAACGCAGGTGACAACTGCACAGCCGATTCCGTCGAGTTCGCTCGCGACGTCGTTGGCCTCGGGGTGGATGCGATCATGGCGGTCGTCCCGTATTACAACAAGCCGCCCCAAGAAGGCATGTACCAACATTTCCACCAGATCGCGTCGGCAGTCGACGTGCCCGTGATCCTCTACAACATCCCTGGTCGGTGTGTCGTCAATATGACCGCCGAGACCACGCTCCGTCTCGCCCATGACTGCCAGAACATAGTCGCGGTCAAGGAGGCGAGCGGCGACCTAGCTCAGTGTGCCCAGATCATCACCGGCGCGCCCGCTGGGTTCGAGGTACTTGCCGGCGACGACGAGATCACGCTCCCGCTCATGGCCCTCGGCGGCGCAGGCGTTATCTCGACCATCGGCAACATCGCGTCGACTCGAATGCGCGAGATGGTCTACGCGCAGGCCGAAGGGGAGCACACGCGAGCACTCAGGACCCATCTAGAGCTCTTGCCGCTCATGAAGACTCTCTTCCTGACCGCGAACCCGATCATGGTCAAGAAGGCGCTCGATCTGCTCGGATTCCCGGTAGGCACGGTACGGCTGCCGCTCGTGCCCCCAACAGACGAGCAGACCGCCGAGCTCATCAGAGTGATGGAACACGTGGGCATGATGCCTGCGTAGTACGACCAGCACATGCCAGTATCACGGCGCGCCTCGCGCGCCCGAACCGCTCGCGTCGCTCAGCGGCGCGAGCAACGAAGGAGTGTCGAGCAAGACCTCATGACATCCAAGAAGAACCGCCTCCGCGTGATCCCCCTCGGGGGACTCGGCGAGATAGGCAAGAATATGACCGTGTTCGAATACGGCAACGACATGGTCCTCGTCGATGCAGGCATCATGTTTCCCGACGACGATCATCCCGGCGTCGACCTCATCCTTCCGGACTTCTCCTACGTCATCAAACGCAAGGACAAGCTCCGGGGAATCGTCATCACCCACGGCCACGAAGACCATACCGGCGGCCTGCCGTACCTCCTCAAGGAGATCGGTCACGCGGTGCCGATACTCGGCACCAAGCTCACCCTCGGCTTGATCGCGGGCAAGCTCGAAGAGCATCGCATCAAGAAGCCCAAACTGCGCGAGATCCGCGCCGGCGGACACGTGAGCCTCGGCGTGTTCGGCTTCGACTTCATGGCCGTCAATCACTCGATCCCCGACGGAGTCGCCCTCTTCATTCGGACGCCGGTCGGCAATGTCGTCCACACCGGCGACTTCAAGCTCGACCAAACACCGATCGATGGCCGTCTCACCGACTACGGTGCGCTTGCCGCGGCGGGCAAGAAGGGCGTCGTCCTTCTCATGAGCGACTCCACCAACGCCGAGTCCTCCGGCATCACGCGGTCCGAGGCGATCGTCGGGTCTACGCTCCGCGAGATCTTCTCCTCGGTCGATCAGCGCATCATCGTTGCGTCCTTCGCGAGCCACATCCATCGGATACAGCAGGTGTGCGACGCTGCTGTCGAGTGCGGTCGTAAGGTGGTCGTGACCGGCCGCTCCATGATCAACAACACGAAGATCGCACGCCAACTCGGCTACCTCGACATCTCCGAAGACGACCTCATCGACGCCTTCGCGATGGGCGATCTGCCGCCGGAGCGCGTGGTCGTGCTCTCGACCGGCAGCCAGGGAGAGCCGCTCTCTGCGCTCGCGCGCATGGCTAACGGTAGTCACAAGACCGTCACCATCGAGGAGGGCGACACGGTGGTTATCTCGGCCACCCCGGTTCCGGGCAACGAGAAGGCCGTCTCACGTGTGATCAATCGGCTCGCTGGGGCAGGTGCTCGCGTCAAGCATAAGGGTGTCGCTGACGTTCATGTCTCGGGCCATGCTGCGGCCGAGGAGCTCAAGCTCATGTTGAACCTGATCAGGCCGACGTACTTCGCCCCGATACACGGCGAAACGCGCCACCTCATGGCGCATGGCGACCTCGCCTGCGACGTCGGGGTGCCCGCAGAGAACGTATTCGTGCTCGAAAACGGTGCGTGCCTCGAGATCGACGAGCGCGGTGCTCGGGTCGCCGAACACGTCGACTCTGGCGTCACGTACGTAGACGGCCTGTCGGTGGGCGACATCGGCCAGGTCATCTTGAGGGACCGACAGATGCTCGCATCCGACGGCATCGCCACCGTGATCGTCGCGCTCGATTCTTCGACAGGTAGGCCGGTCGGTGAACCCGAGCTCGTCGTGCGCGGGATCGTGACCGACGCCGACGAGAACACCTTTTTCACCGAGGCGAGGGCACGCATTGCGAAGACACTCGCTCGCACTGCACGCGAGGGCGCGATCGATCATGCCGTCGTCAAGAATGCCGTCCGTGAATCGCTCTCGCAGTTCTTGTGGGAGCGCACCAGGAGCCGTCCCATGATCATCCCCGTGGTGATGGAGGTCTGACACCGCGATGCCCTCTGCCAACAAGAAGAAGGCGTCGCGCTCGACGCGCTCGGGCCCGCCAGCGTCCAAGAAGCGTACTCGCAGCGGTGGAACGAAGGCGGAGCGACCACGGATCCTCGATGATGAGTCGCGCCGCGACATCTACGGTATAGCGCTCGCGGCGACTGCGGTAGCGCTCGCTATCGCGCTGCTCAACGCTAGTGCCGGTCTGGTGGGAGGCGCCGTCGCCACGCTGCTACGCCGTGCGGTGGGCCTCGGCGCGTTCATCCTGCCCGTCTTGATGCTCGCCTGGGGCCTCACGTTCTTCGTTCGGTCGTTTGCGATCAGCGAGCGTCGAGTCGGAGCCGGTCTCGTCACCGTGTTGCTCGCTCTTATCGGGATGTTCGCACTGGCGGCCGCGCCCGAAGCCCAGTTCGACCCTGAGATGATCGAAGGTCAGGGAGGCTATCTCGGAGCCGGGATCGCCTGGGCGTTGCGATCGCTTCTCGGCTCGGCCATCGGATACGTCCTCCTTGTTGCCGCGCTGCTCATCGGCTTGGTCATCACCGGGATGTCGGTATCCGGCGTGGTCGAGTGGGCGAGGAGCCGCTTCGGCACACCCCCCGATGACGCGCCTGAGGACCGCCGCTCACCTGCAGCGCGCCGCGCTCCGCGCACCGTCCCGCTCTCGGACCCTGGCGATGACGCGCCGTCGCCACCGCGCCGCAAGCGCGAACCCGCAAGCGATCCGGAACTCAAGCGGCCCACTCAGCCCACACCCGCCGCCCGAGCGCCAAAGGCGATGGAGGGCTTCGAGCTTCCCACGTCCTCACTCTTGGTCCGCAGCCCCGAGTCGGCGAGCCGCCACCGTGCGACTGAGAAGGAGCTCACCTCGGTCGCTCGGCTCATCGAAGAGACGCTCGCGACGTTCGATATACCGGCCCGTGTGGCCAGTTGGATACCGGGTCCCACGGTGACGATGTACGAGATCGAGCTTCCCAAAGGCATCAAGGTGAACCGGGTCACGGCACTCGCCGACGACCTCGCCCTCGCCCTCGCAGCCTCCACCGTCCGCATCCTCGCGCCGATCCCCGGCAAGTCGCTCGTAGGAGTGGAGGTGCCTAACGAGCGTCGCTCGACCGTCACCCTCGGCGACGTGCTGTCCGCCCCGGCAACGCAGAGCGCCGGCCCGCTGCTCCTCGGCATCGGAAAGGACGTCGCGGGCGACAGCGTCGTCGCCGATCTCGCGACCATGCCACACCTGCTGATCGCCGGATCGACCGGGACTGG
>SLCP01000041.1 GCA_007125735.1 Coriobacteriia bacterium
ATGGGGCCGGAGAAGCCGGGCGGGGCATCACTCCCGCCGCGCACGGCCCCTGGTTCACTCCTACACCTTCGTCACCTGGTCGAAGCCGAGCTCGACCGGGGTCTCCCTCCCGAAGATCGACACCATGACCTTGACCTTCGCCTGATCGAGGTTGACCTCGGATATGACGCCGTCGAACTCGGCGAGGGGGCCGGAGGTGACTTTGACCGCCATGCCCTCGGAGAAGTCGGTCGTCGTGGTCTTCTGCTTGGGACCGGCAACCGTCCGCTGGGCGATCCGAGCATACTCCTGGCGCGAAAGCGGAACGGGTTTACCTTCTGCGCCTACGAAGCCAGTGACGCCGGGAGTGTTGCGCACGACATACCACGAGTCGTCATCAAGCTCCATCTGAACGAGGATGTAGCCTGGGAAGACCTTCTTGTCCGAGGTGACGCGCTTGCCCCCGGCTTTGATGTCGGTGACGCTCTCCTTGGGGATGAAGACATCGAATATCTTGTCGCCCATCCCCATCGACTCGGTCCGGTGTTCGAGATTGGCCTTGACCTTGTTCTCGTAGCCCGAATACGTGTGGATGACATACCAGCGCTTCGCCATCGCGCTAACCGCCGATCCTGCCGATGAGCCGGATCACGTAGACCGAGGCCGAATCGATGAGGAAGGTGAAGGCTACGAAGAAGGCGAGCGTGACCATGACAACCATGCTCGAGTTCAGGATCTCGTTCTTGGTGGGCCACACAACACGCTTGAGCTCGGTCCGCACGTCGCCGAGGTATCCCCACAGCCGTGAGAACACGTTGGGCTTAGGTGCGTTTGTCGCCTTGGCCATGTCCCTCTTCCATCCTGTCACTACGCGAACATACATCTTCATTAGAACCGCCGCGGAGAATCGCCCGCGGCGGCGTATCCTTCTGGCAGGCCAGGAGGGACTCGAACCCCCAACATCCGGTTTTGGAGACCGGCGCTCTGCCAATTGGAGCTACTGGCCTGTGTGGCACACACCAGACCCGCCTGAAGCCCTACCGCGTCTCCTTGTGGGGCGTGTGGGTCTTGCACCACTTGCAGTACTTCTTGAACTCGATGCGCTCCGGGTTGTTCTGCTTGTTCTTCTTGGTGGTGTAGTTGCGGCGCTTGCACTCGGCACACGCCAGGGTGACCAGCGTTCTCATACGTCCTCCTGCCAGCCGCGCTCAACCACGGTACGTGGCTCCGGCGCGGTAGGGTACTCTAGCACCCCGTTTTCTGCACTGTCAAACTCCGTGCCGCTCCTTGCGGGCGGCGAAAGGGGCCCGGCGCGCTGCCGGGCCCCGTTCTTTCTCGATATGCGTGCCTGCTACTTCAGTATCTTGGTCACGCGGCCCGAACCCACGGTGCGCCCACCCTCGCGGATCGCGAAGCGCAGACCCTCTTCCATGGCGATCGGCGCGATGAGCTCGCCGCGCAGCTCGACGTTGTCGCCGGGCATGACCATCTCGGTGCCCTCGGGCAGGTGCGCGATGCCGGTGACGTCGGTGGTGCGGAAGTAGAACTGCGGGCGGTAGCCGTCGAAGAACGGGGTGTGGCGGCCGCCCTCTTCCTTGGTCAGCACGTAGACCTGGCCCATGAACTCGGTGTGCGGGGTGATCGAGCCGGGCTGGCAGAGCACCTGGCCGCGCTCGATGTCGGTGCGCGACACGCCGCGCAGGAGCACGCCGACGTTGTCGCCCGCCTGGGCCTCGTCGAGGAGCTTGCGGAACATCTCGACACCGGTGACGACGGTCTTGTGGGTGTCACGGATGCCGACGATCTCGACCTCGTCGCCGACCTTGACGATACCGCGCTCGACGCGGCCGGTCGCGACCGTGCCGCGGCCGGTGATGGTGAAGACGTCTTCGACGGCCATGAGGAAGGGCTTGTCGGTCTCGCGGGTGGGCTCGGGGATGTAGGAGTCGACCGCCTCCATGAGCTCCCAGATCGCACCCTTGGCGTCCTCGTCGCCCTCGAGGGCCTTCAGTCCCGAACCCTTGATGACGGGGATGTCGTCGCCGGGGAACTCGTACTCGGAGAGCAGCTCGCGGACCTCGAGCTCGACGAGCTCGAGCAGCTCGGGGTCGTCGACCATGTCGACCTTGTTCAAGAAGACGACGATGTAGGGCACGCCGACCTGACGGGCGAGCAGGATGTGCTCGCGGGTCTGGGGCATGGGGCCGTCGGCGGCGGACACGACGAGGATCGCGCCGTCCATCTGGGCCGCACCGGTGATCATGTTCTTGACGTAGTCGGCATGCCCCGGGCAGTCGACGTGGGCGTAGTGGCGGTTCTCGGTCTCGTACTCGACGTGCGCGATGGCGATGGTGATGCCGCGCTCGCGCTCCTCGGGAGCCTTATCGATATCCTCGAACGCGGTGAAGTCCGCGAAGCCCTTCTCAGAAAGGGTCTTGGTGATCGCCGCTGTCAGCGTGGTCTTGCCGTGGTCGACGTGACCGATGGTACCGATGTTGACGTGCGGCTTGGTGCGCTCGAACTTCTGCTTCGCCATGGTGTTTCTCCTCCCGGCTATCCGCCGACTTTGGCAACGATCTCTTCGGCCACGGACTTAGGTACTGCTTCGTACGCCTTGAACTGCATGGTGTATGCGGCGCGACCCTGGGTGCGCGAACGCAGGTCGGTCGCGTATCCGAACATCTCCGAGAGCGGCACCCGCGCACGGATGACCTGCGCGTTGCCTCGGGCCTCCATCCCCTCGATGTGGCCGCGACGGCTCGACAGGTCGCCCATCACATCACCCATGAAATCCTCGGGGGTGACGACCTCGACCGCCATGACCGGCTCGAGCAAGACGGGTGCGGTACGCTTGAGCGCATCCTTGATCGCCATCGAGCCCGCGACCTTGAACGCCATCTCGGAAGAGTCGACCTCGTGGTACGAGCCGTCGACGAGCTCTACTTTGATGTCTACGACCGGGTAGCCGGCGATGACGCCGGATTCGATCGATTCCTGGATACCCTTGTCGACCGCCGGGATGTACTCCTTGGGGATGACGCCGCCGACGATCTTGTTCTCGAACTCGTAGCCGTCGCCCGGCTCGCGCGGAAGGACGTTGATGACGACATGGCCGTACTGGCCGCGTCCACCGGTCTGGCGGACGAACTTCATGTCGACGTCCTCGGCCGGCTTGCTCGCGGTCTCGCGGTATGCGACCTGCGGCTTGCCGACGTTGGCCTCGACCTTGAACTCGCGGAGCAGGCGGTCGACGATGACCTCGAGATGCAGCTCGCCCATGCCGGCGATGATAGTCTGTCCCGTCTCGGTATCCGTGCGTACACGGAACGTCGGGTCCTCCTCGGCCAGCTTGGAGAGCGAAAGCGAGAGCTTCTCCTGCTCGGCCTTGGTCTTGGGCTCGATGGCGATATCGATGACCGGATCGGGGAAGACCATCGACTCGAGAAGGACCGGCGAGTCCTCGGCGCACAGCGTGTCACCGGTGGTGGTGTTCTTGAGGCCGACCGCTGCGACGATGTCTCCTGCAGTAACCGCCTGCACGTCCTCACGCGAGTTCGCGTGCATCTCGAGCAGACGGCCGATGCGCTCCTTGTGCCCCTTGGTCGAGTTGAGGATGTAGGAGCCTGCGTCCATCGTGCCCGAGTAGACGCGGAAGTACGTGAGCTTGCCTACGTACGGGTCGGTCATGACCTTGAACGCAAGGGCCGAGAAGGGCGCCTTGGGGTCGGCCGGGCGCTCGATCTCAGCCTCGGTCTTGAGATCGGTGCCCTTGATGGCCGGGATGTCGAGTGGCGAAGGAAGGTACTCGAGCACTGAATCGAGCAGCGGCTGGACGCCCTTGTTCTTGAACGACGCACCGCATACGACC
>SLCP01000011.1 GCA_007125735.1 Coriobacteriia bacterium
ATCGACGATCTCGTCGCGGTTGGCAAGCGGATGATCGGCACGGGGCTCGTGGGAGGCAAGTCCGTAGGCATGCTGCTTGCCCGGAAGATCCTCGCACGCAACGCGCCCCACCTCGCTGAGCGCCTCGAGATACACGACTCGTTCTACGTGGGATCCGATGTCTTCTACAGCTATCTCGTCTTGAACGACTGCTGGTGGGAGCGCCACCACCTGAGGGGTGCCGAGGACTTCTACGAGCGTGCGAACCTCCTGCGCGAGAAGCTGCGCCACGGGACGTTCCCGCCGAGCACGGTCGCGCAATTCCGCGAGATACTCGAGTACTTTGGGCAGTCTCCGATCATCGTTCGTTCCTCGAGTCTCCTCGAGGACGCCTACGGCAACTCGTTCTCGGGCAAGTACGAGAGCGTATTCTGCCCCAACCAGGGAAACCCCGAGGAACGCCTCTTTAACTTCATGGAGGCGGTACGTACGATCTATGCGAGCACGATGAGCACCGAGGCGCTCTCGTACCGCAAGCATCGCGGGCTGCTCCACCGCGACGAACAGATGGCTCTCCTCGTGCAGCGCGTCTCCGGGCAGTTCTACGACGGTCTCTACTTCCCGCACATCGGCGGGGTGGGGTACTCGTTCAACCCCTACGTGTGGAGCACCAAGATCGATCCGGCACAGGGACTCCTGCGACTCGTGTTCGGCCTCGGCACGCGTGCGGTCGACCGTCATGACGATGACTACACCCGTGTCGTCGCGCTCAATGCGCCGATGCTGCGTCCGGGAGACTCCTCCGACGAGGTACGCAAGTACAGCCAGCACATCGTCAACGTGCTCGATCTCGAGGTGAACGAGCATGTCTCCCGCCGCTTCGAGGACGTCGCGAGTGCCGCTACCAGCCTCCCGATCGACATGGTGGCCTCGCGCGACACGGACATGGAGGCCCGGGCACGCGAAGCAGGCGTGACCGACATCTTCCCATACGTGCTCACCTTCGAGCGGCTCCTCACCAAGACGCCGTATGCCGCCGACATGCGCGATATGATGCGCGTCATCGCCGACGCATACCGCCATCCCGTCGACATCGAGTTCACCGTGAACTTTCTTACGGATGAGGAGTACCGCATCAACCTCCTGCAGTGCCGCCCGTTCCACTTCGCCGAGAAGCTCACTCACGTACGCTCGCCGGGCCGGATATCCGCTGAGGACACCGTCGTCCGTACTAATGGACCACTCATCGGCCAGAGTGTGGCGACCGAAGTCGACCGGCTTGTCTACATCGCTCCGGACAAGTATGGAGCGCTGCCTCTTGCCGAACGATACGACGTCGCGCGCCTCATCGGCCGCATCACCAACCACCCTGAGCGCCTGCAGACCACCGTGCTCATAGGCCCCGGACGGTGGGGGACGAGCATGCCCGAACTCGGCATCCCGGTCCGCCTTTCGCAGATCAAGAACGTCTCGATGCTCTGCGAGATCGCCAAGATGCACGAGGGGCTCACGCCCGACCTCTCGCTCGGGACCCACTTCTTCAACGACCTCGTCGACCTCGACATCGGCTACATGGGCGTGTCTCCGGATCGCCCGGGATCGGTTCTCAACACGGCGCTGCTCGAAGGCTGTCCCAACCGTTTCGCCGACCTCGTGCCCGATGCGTCTGCCGACTCCGGCGAGTTGATCCACGTGATCGATGCCGCCGACCTTGAGGGGAGATGGATCTTCCTCTGGGCCGACATGTTGTCGCAAGAGGGAGCCATCTACCTGTCCGACGCGTGCGAGCTCGGCCGGGACGGGTGCTGATCGGCGAGGCGACGGTGTAGTGGACAGCCGGGGGCGCAGCGAAGGTGGCGCGTCCCGCGACTACTGGCGCTTGGCACGACGTCGGTTTACCATACGCACCACGCATCACACGGACGTTCGCGGCCAGTGGGAGGGAACGCATGTCTGACAGCGCACGGGAACTCATCGCACAGATCGGAAGCAGGAACCCGGGAGAACCGGAGTTCATGCAGGCCGTCACCGAGGTCGTCGAATCGTGCTCGGTGGTGCTCGACAAACATCCCGAGTACCGGGAAACCCGTATGATCGAGCGGATGGCCGAGCCCGAGCGGGTCATCATCTTCCGCGTGCCGTGGCAGGACGACGAGGGCAACTACCAGGTCAACAGGGCCTATCGTGTCGAGTTCAACAGCGCGCTCGGGCCATACAAGGGTGGTCTGCGGTTCCACCCGTCGGTGAACTTGTCGATTCTTAAGTTCCTCGGCTTCGAGCAGATATTCAAGAACGCCCTCACCACACTGCCGATGGGTGGCGGCAAGGGCGGTTCGGATTTCGACCCCAAAGGCAAGAGCGACGGCGAGGTGATGCGGTTCTGCCAGAGCCTCATGACCGAACTGGCCCGCCACATCGGTCCCGATACCGACGTGCCGGCAGGCGACATCGGCGTAGGCGGCCGCGAGATCGGTTACATGTTCGGCCAGTACAAGCGGGTGCGTAATGAGTTCACCGGTGTGCTCACCGGCAAGGGGCTCGCGTGGGGCGGGTCGCTCATCCGTCCCGAGGCGACGGGCTACGGCTGCGTGTACTTCGCCGCGGAGATGCTTGCCACCCGAGGCGATGACTTCCACGGAAAGACGTGCCTCGTGTCCGGCAGCGGAAACGTTGCTCAGTACACTATCGAGAAGCTCCTCGACCTCGGTGGTATGCCGGTCACTGCTTCGGACTCGAGCGGATTCATCCACGACGAGGCCGGGATCGACCGTGAGAAGCTCGCCTATATCAAGGAACTCAAGAACGTCCGCAGGGGTCGGATCAGCGAGTACGCCGACCGCTACTCGAGTGCGACGTACACTCCGCTCGACTCCGATCTCGACCACAATCCGCTGTGGGACATCAAGGCCGCCTGCGCCTTCCCCTCGGCCACGCAGAACGAGATCAACGGCAAGGACGCCGCGAACCTGATCGGCAACGGGGTCATGCTCGTCTCCGAGGGCGCGAACATGCCTTCGAACGGCGACGCGGTCGACCAGTTCGTCGACGCGGGTATTCTCTACGGTCCCGGCAAGGCGGCCAACGCCGGTGGCGTGGCAACGTCTGGTCTCGAGATGACGCAGAACAGCATGCGTCTGAACTGGTCACGCGAGGAGGTCGACGAGCGGCTCCAGACCATCATGAAGGATATCCATGCCGCATGTGTCGCGGCATCCGATGAGTACGGGACGCCCGGCAACTACGTCAACGGCGCAAACATCGCCGGGTTCCTGAAAGTCGCGGGCGCGATGCGCGACCAGGGACTGGTATAGACCGTACTTGCAGGGGGTCACTCATCCGAATCGCTGGCTGCGCCGCCGACACCGCTGCGTAGCACCTCTTTGGAGTCGGGATCGAACACGTGCATACGCTCGAGGTCCATCATGACCTCGGCGTCGTCGCCCGCGCGCAGCTCGGTACGCGGGTCTACGCGAGCGAGGATCTTGTTCTCGCCAGCGAGCATATGCAAGAAGACCTCGTTGCCCATGAGCTCCGTGACGTCGATCTTGACCGTGACCGGTGCGGCACTGACACCCCTTGGCACGTAGCGCGTATCGTGGATGTTCTCGGGCCTGATGCCGAAGAGGAGCTCTCGGCCGACGAACCCCTTGAGCTCCTCGGCTCGGTCGAGCGGGACGCTCACCTTTAGCGAGGCGCCGTCGAGTTCGAGCGTCCCGTTCGTCTCGCCGACCCGGGCGGAGAAGAAGTTCATCGCCGGACTGCCGATGAACCCCGCAACAAAGACGTTCACGGGGTGATCGTAGAGCTCCTGAGGCGTTCCGACCTGCTGGATGACTCCGGCGTCCATGACCGCGATGCGGGTCGCCATCGTCATCGCCTCGGTCTGGTCGTGGGTGACGTAGATGAACGTCGTACCGAGGCGCGCGTGGAGCTTCGAGATCTCGGCGCGCGTGTTGACGCGCAGCTTCGCATCGAGGTTGGACAGCGGTTCGTCGAGCAAGAACACCCTCGGCTCGCGTACGATCGCACGCGCGACGGCGATTCGCTGGCGCTGCCCTCCCGATAGCTGTCCCGGTTTGCGGTCGAGTAGACTCTCCACACCGAGTATCTCCGCAGCTTTCTCGACTCGCTTGGCGATCTCCGCTTTGGGCGTCTTGCGTAGCTTGAGCCCGAACCCGATGTTGTCGCGTATCGTCATGTGAGGGTAGAGCGCATAGGACTGGAACACCATCGCGATGTCGCGGTCCTTGGGCGGGACATCGTTGATCTTGTCGTCGCCGATGTAGATCTCACCCTCTGAGATGGCCTCGAGTCCTGCGAGCAACCGCAGTGCCGTCGACTTGCCGCATCCCGACGGACCCACAAGGACGAGGAACTCCTTATCCTCGATTTCGAGGTTGAAGTCTTTGAGGGCGGCGAAGTCACCGAACCGCTTCCACACGTGATCGTAGAGAACGCGTGCCATTGCTCTATCCCTTCACTGCACCGGCAAGGATGCCCTCGACGAAATACTTCTGCAACGCGAAGAACACGATGAGCGGCAGCACCATCGACACGAACGCTGCCGAGGTGAGCAGGTGCCACTCGCTGCCGAACGAACTGACGAGCGAGCTGATAGTCACCGTCATCGGCGCAACATCCCTGAAACCGCCGAGGTAGATGAGTGCGACCAGCAGGTCGTTCCATAACCACAGGAACTGGAATATGCCGAGCGCCGCAAGTGCGGGCACCGACAGCGGCATCACGATCCGCGTAAACGCAACGAAGTGCGACGCGCCCTCGAGATACGCCGACTCAAGAAGATCCTTGGGCAGCGCGATGAAGAAGTTTCGGAGCAAGAAAACGGCGAACGGCAGTCCGTACGCCGTGTGCGCCAACCACACCGCAGGGAAAGTGCCGGTCATCCCGAGTCCAGCATACATCCTGAGCACGGGTATCAGCGTGAGCTGGATCGGCACGACGAGCAAGGCGACTACAACGAGGAAGAGCGCCTCGCGTCCCCTGAACTCTATCCACGAGAACGCGTAGGCGGCGAGTGCGGCAACGATGATCGTGAACAAGGTGGCCGGCACGGAGATCATGACACTGTTGATGAAGCTCTGACCCATGCCGCGAGCGGTAAGTACGTGCTGGTAGTTCTCGAGCGTGAACTCCAGGGGGGGAACGAACGCCGTCCACCATCCCGTCGTGGCGATCTCGGATCTCGTGCGGAACGAGCTCACGAACAGGCCGGCGGTCGGGGTCATCCATGCGAGACAGACCCCGATGATGACGAGATGGAGCGGTCCGCGCGACAGTTTCCTCACGATTCGTTGCGTGCGGGACTCCGGGCGGTCCGGTGCTCCGTATGCTGCTCCTCCGTCGGCCATCATTGCTCCCGTCGGAACCGGCGGATGTTGAGGGCCATGAGGGGGACGATGGCGAGAAGCAGGATCACCGCAACCGCGCTGGCCCGCCCGAAGTTGCCGAACGTGAACATCTCCTTGAACATGCGGTTCGCGAGCACATCGGTCTCGAAGTTGCCGAACGTCATGACGTAGACGAGGTCGAACACCTTGAGGGAGTTGATGACGAGCGTCACGGCGACGACCACGATGACCGACCGCAGCATCGGCAGGAGGACGTGCCAGAAGATCTGCGTCTCGGTCGCACCGTCGACGCGTGCCGCTTCGATGATCTCGGTGGGGATACCCTTGAGGCCCGCCGAGATGACCACGAGCGCGAACCCTGTCCACATCCACACGCCGGATGCGATCAGTGCGAAGTTGTTAACCGACCGGGTCGTGATCCAGGCGATCGGATCGAACCCGAGCGCTACCATGACCGCGTTCACGACACCCGTCTGCACGAACTCGGCAGGCTGGTAGATGTACATGAAGCGCCAGATGACCGCAGCTGCGGTGAAAGACACAGCCATCGGCACGAACACGATCGCCTTGGCCATCGCCTCGTAGCGCACCAGATTCGTGAGCACGGCGAGCAGGAGGCCGAGGGTGACGGTCGCGCCGGTGAACAGCACGAGCCACATGAGGTTGTTGCGGAAGACGACCAGCGTGTCGGGGTGGGTGAAGAGGTAGATGTAGTTGTCGAGCCCGACGAACACTTCGGAGCGCCGATCGAAGAAGCTCAGGTAGACCGTGTTGGTGACCGGATAGAGCAGGAAGACGCCGAGGAGCGCAAACGCAGGCGCGAGGTAGAGCCACGGCGATGCGGTCAGCTTGCCAACTCTCTCTCTCACCGATCAGCGCCTTCCGATTCGATCTCTCCGAATGACCGCTTGGTTGGCGGGTGGGTGGCCCAGCCGGACCACCCACCCGACCGATCAGTGTGTCAGCGCACCATGTCGCGTCGCTACAACTCCGCGTAAGCGGTCTCGGCAACGGCCTCTATGCGCTCCAGGATCGCGTCGAGCGAATCCGGGTCCTGAAGGTAGTCGTGGATACCATCCCAGAAGGCGCTCTGCACTTCTGCCGGCATGAGGTCATCCGCATCGAAGCGGAAGATCTCGGAGTCGGTCAGCTGTGCGGCGGCCTTCGCAGACAGCTCGTCAGGATACGCATCGAGCGGGAGCGCCGTGCTGGGCGAGAGATAACCGCCGGCGCGAGCCCACGACTCCCAGTTAGCGCCGTCGGCCATGTACTCCATGAAGGAGCGCGCCTCAGGCGTGTCGTTGAACATCACCGCTACATCAGCGCCACCGGTCGCAGAACCGGCGAACTGAGGATCGATGTCCACGAAGTCGAAGAAGTCGTAATCGACCGTCGGCTCAAGGTCGGGGAATTGCCCCTCGATGAAGCCCTGCGTGAACGCGCCGAGGAAGTACAGGTGCGCCCGAGGCGGATCCTCGAACGGTAGGAACGACGCATCCTCGAAATTCGTTGCGAGGATGCTGTCAACGCCACCCACCACGTAGTCTTCGTTCAGGGCGATCTCGCCGAACATCTCGAACGTGCCCTTTATCGACTCGTGCGTCCACGGGATCTCGTGTGCGACCCACTGGTCGTGAAGCTCAGGGCCGTATGCAGCCAGGTGGATCTCCTGGAGCCAGTCGCTCAGTGGCCAGCCGGACGCAGCGCCCGACTCGCTGCCGATCGACCACGGTGTGTTCCCATCGGCAACCATCTCATCGGAAAGCGCGATGAGCTCGTCCCATGTCTCGGGGACTTCGTAGCCCGCCTCCTCGAAGACCGCCGGGTTGTACCAGACGGTACTCTTCGTGGCAGCCTTGATGAACACGCCGTACAGGTTGTTGTCGACGCTGCCCAGATCGATCCATGCGTCACTGTAGTCCGCTGCCATCATGTTCATGTCGAGCACGTCATCGAGCGGAAGGAGAGCGCCGTCCGCGGCGAACTCTCGCAGCAGTGCCGGGTTGGGCAGGATCGCAAGATCCGGCGGATTGGCGCCGGCGATGCGCGTGCGCAGGATGGCGGAGAGGTCACGTGTCGACTCGAACTCGACAGTACCTCCGGTTGCCGCCTCCCAGCCTGCCGCAACCTCTTCGAAGGCGGCAAGCTCGTCACCGCCCCACACTCCCATGACGGTCACGGTGCCCATCTCGACGACATCGTTGTCGTCGGGCGGCTCCTCCTCGTCCGCGGGCTGACATCCGGCCACCACGAGGATCGATGCCAGCATCAGGGCGAGCAGGAGCGTAAATACACTCCTCTTACTCATGATTGCCCCCTTCAATTCAACGAGCCACACGTACAGGCGCTCCCATGAGCACCCAGTAGATAGATACCCTCACCCTCAGAAGCCAATCGCGCCAGAGACGCGCCTGGTCAGCCTTCCAATGCGCCCGCGAATCACTGGTCGCGCACGGACATCCCGTATCATGCGTTCCATGGGTTCGGCAACTTACGACATGCGCACGCTCCTCCCCTCGGGCAGCGTAGTACTCGGCCCTATGGCCGGGATCACCGAGGCGCCGTTCCGCGGCATCTGTAAGCGCATGGGTGCCACACTCACGTTCACCGAGATGGTCAGCGCCACCGGACTCCACTTCAACCCGGACTCCCGCGTTTCCCGCGCCCTGCTCACGCTCTCGCCCGAAGAGACTCCCTGCGTCGTGCAACTGTTTGGCGCCGATCCTGAGATCATGGCCGCCCAAGCGCGCTCCATCGTTGATCGCTACGGAGACGATGTCGCTGCAATAGACATCAACATGGGGTGTCCGGTCTCCAAGGTCGTTGTGAAAGGGGAGGGAGCCGCCTTGATGCGCACCCCCTCTCTCGCCGCCGAGATCGTGTCGCGCACCGCCGAGCGGTGCGGCATCCCCGTGACGGCGAAGTTTCGATCCGGATGGACCGTGGGCGATGAGAACGCTGTCGAGTTCGCCCGCACCCTCGAGTCCGCCGGCGCCTCAGCCATCACGGTGCATGGCCGAACGCGCTCGCAGTTCTATCGCGGGTCCGCGGATTGGGAGATCATCGCTGCCGTGAAGCAAGCGGTCTCCATCCCGGTGATCGGTAGCGGTGACGTGCTCTCCGCGCGTGCAGCCGTCGAGATGTTCGAGCGTACGGGCGTCGACGCAGTGATGATCGCACGCGGAGCACAGGGGAACCCCTGGATCTTTCCGCAAACCAGAGCGCTCCTGGACTCGGGCGAGGTCCTCGCTCCACCAACGGCTACAGAGCGTATCGATATGGCGCTCGAACACGCAGCAGGTCTCGTCGCGTTCGGTGGCGAACGGGCAGTCGTCAGGATGCGCAAACACGTCGGGTGGTACATCGTCGGCACGCCCGGTGCGACAAGGCTCCGGGAACGCGTCAACGAGGTCGTGACGTACGCCGCGCTCGTATCCTTGCTCGAAGAGTATCGTGCGTACGTAGCCGCACGGCCGGGCTCGAGGGAGGCCTTGCGCTAGAGCCCGGCTCTCCAGGAGCACCCGCGAATCCTATCTGCACACCGCGTTTGACCACGTCACGCCCTGTGATAGAATCCTCAACGCACGTGAATCTGTCGTTCTTGCGAGAAGTGGGCGAACCGTCCGCTTCTTTTGTTCTGGAAGGAGGTCGACCGGAAGTGCAACCGTCGCTGAGCGAGAGCATCGAAGCCCTGCTCGCGCCTATCGCTGACCGCGAGGGCTACGAGCTTGTTGCCGTCGAGATCGCCGGTTCGACCTCGACGCCGGTCGTTCGCGTCTTCATCGATCGCGATGGCGGTGTGGATATCGACGCTATCGTCGACGCGAACGAGTGGATATCGGACGCGCTCGACGAGGCCGACCCTATCGACACCACCTACACGCTTGAGGTGAGTTCGCCCGGTGTCGACCGCCCACTGACCAAGGTCGAGCACTTCGAACGCTTCTGCGGGCAGAACGCCACCATCAAGACACGACCGCTCGACGGGCGGTCGTCGTTCAAAGGAACCATCACGTCCGTCGAGGGGGACACCGTGCTCCTCCAGACCGACGAAGAGATCGTCCGCATCCCCTGCAGCGCTGTCGTGAAGGCGCGCCTCAAGGGCCATGTGGACTTCAGCCAGAAGGGAGCGGATGAGTAGATGAGTTCCGAACTCATGGAGGCCTTGCGTCAACTCGCGCGCGAGAAGAACATCGACGAGTACGAGATACTCGATCGCCTCGAGCAGCAACTCGCAGCGACGTATCGACGCATCATGGACCTGGACAACGACACGCGCGTCTCGATCGACCGGGAGAGCGGGCGCATCTACGTCTACGAGCTCATACCTGTCGGCGGCACGGAGGAGGAGCCCGAGCTCGAGGAGCGGGACATCACGCCCTCCGACGTTTCTCGCATCGCGGCACAGGCCGCCAAGAACGTCATCATGACCTCGATCCGAGAAGCGGAGCGTGAGCGCATCTTCGACGAGTACTCCGACCGGGTCGGGGAGAGCGTCACGGGTACGGTACAGCAGTCCGACTCGCGCTATACCCTCATCAAGCTGCGCGAAGGTGTCGAGGCGCTGCTTCCTCCGTCGGAGCAGCCGAGCAACGAGCGTTACGACCATAACCAGCGCATCAAGGCGTACATCATCGAGGTGCGCAAGACCTCGACAGAGCCCTCGATCGTCGTGTCACGAACGCACCCTGGCCTTATCCGCCGTCTCTTCGAACTCGAAGTGCCCGAGATCTACGACGGCATCGTTGAGATCAAGAGCGTCGCGCGGGAGCCCGGTCTGCGTTCCAAGGTGGCGGTATCGAGCCGCGAGTCGGGTCTCGACCCGGTTGGCGCCTGCGTCGGCCCCAAAGGCAGTCGTGTCCGCATGGTCGTGGGAGAGCTGCGCGGCGAGCGTATCGATGTCATCCCGTGGTCCGAGGACCCGGAGACGTACGTGGGCAATGCTATCTCACCTGCGAAGGTCTCCCGCGTGCTCATCGATGAGGGCAACCACATCGCAACGGTCATCGTGCCCGACGACCAGCTCTCGCTCGCCATCGGCAAGGAGGGTCAGAACGCCCGCCTCGCTGCGAAGCTCACCGGCTGGAGGATCGACATCAAGAGCACGAGCCAGGCGGCGGAGTCCGGGCTGGCGACTGCCGGTTCTGGCGCCGAGGGCGGGACCGCCGAGGAGCCACACGACGGCCGCTGTGCAGCCGTGACCTCGACCGGTCTGCGATGCAGGAACAAGGCTCGTCCCGGCAGCGTATTCTGTGGAGTCCACGAGAAGGAGGCACTTCCCGAGTGAGTCGATCCCGCAAGACACCCGAGCGCACGTGCATCGGCTGTTCGCTGACGGCCGATAAGCGGGCGCTCGTTCGAGTCGTCCGTGCTACCGACGGACACGTTGACGTCGACCCTACGGGCAAAGCCAACGGGCGCGGAGCGTACGTCTGCGCACGCATCGAATGCTTCGATGCTGCCGCGACACGCAAGCGCTTCGACGCCGCGCTCCGGGTACGGCTCCGCACCGACGACATTGACCGGCTCAGACGTGAACTCGAGGCGCTGCTCGTAGACGCACAAGCCTCGCCACAAGGACGGTGAGTAGATGCCCAGCATGAGAGTCCACGAACTCGCTAAAGAGTTCGGTATGACATCGAAGGAACTCCTCGAGAAGCTCCAGGAGCTCAAGATCCCTGCGAAGAATCACGCGTCGACCCTCGTCGAGGCGTACGTCGACAAGATCCGCAAGGACCTCGGTCCGCTCATCGCGGAGCGACAGGCCGCGCTCGAAGAGGAGCGCCGTCGCGAAGAGGAGGCGGAGCGGGCGCGCAAGGAAGCCGAGGAGGCCGAGCGCAAAGCCGCAGAGGAGGCTCGTCGCGCCGCAGAGGCTGCCGAGCGCGCTGCCCGCGAAGATGAGGCCCGCCGTGCGGCCGAGGCCGCCGAAGCCGAGGAAGCCGAGCGCAAAGCCGCCGAGGAAGCGCGTACCCGCGAGCTCGAAGAGCAGCGAAAAGCAGAGGAGGAGCGTCTCGCCACAGAGGCGGCCGAGCGCACGCGCAAAGAGGCAGCGGAGGCCGCTGCTCTCGAGAAGGCTGAGGAGGAGCGGTACCGCCAGATGGCGCGCGAGGCTGAGGAGGTCTCGAGCCACCGCGTTATCGAGGAGGCGAAGCGCGCCGTCGCTGCCGCTGCCGCCGATACCGGCAAGCGCAAGAAGAAGAAGGAGCGTCGAGCGCAGGCCGTCGCCGAGGCGCGCGGAGTGGAAGAGGCCACGGTCGAGCAGCCCGTCGCAGCAGGTGACGAAGCGCCGGTCACCGTGACCGAAGGCGTGACCGTAGGCGAGTTCGCCGACGCCCTCGGCGTGCCTTCGACCGACGTCATCAAGAGCCTCATGCTTCTCGGGACGCCGCTTACCGTCAACCAGCCGATGATGAGCGATGTCGTCGAGCTCATCGCCGAGGACTTCGGGCGCACGGTGATCGTCGTATCGCCGGAAGAGGAGACGGGCTTCGTCTTCGAGGATGCTCCCGACGACCTCATGACCCGTCCTCCGGTCGTCACGGTCATGGGTCACGTCGACCACGGCAAGACGTCACTGCTCGACGCCATACGCGAGACCGGTGTCGCGGAGACCGAGGCCGGCGGTATCACCCAGCACATCGGTGCGAGCGTCGTCTCCCGCAACGACCGCCAGATCACCTTTATCGATACACCCGGTCACGAGGCGTTCACCGCGATGCGTGCCCGTGGTGCGAAGGTGACCGACATCGCCGTGCTCGTGGTCGCAGCCGACGACGGCGTCATGCCACAGACTGTCGAAGCGATCCATCACGCCCAGGCGGCCAGCGTGCCGATCATCGTCGCCGTCAACAAGATCGACAAGGACGGCGCCAACCCCGACACGGTCCGCCAGATGCTCACGGAACACGAGATCGTTCCGGAAGAGTGGGGCGGCTCGAACATCTTCGTCAACGTGAGCGCGAAGCAGCGCCTCCACATCGAAGACCTGCTCGAGATGATACTTCTCCAGGCCGACATGCTCGAGCTTCAGGCCAATCCGAACGCCACCGCGTCCGGAATCGTCATCGAAGCCAAGCTCGATCGTGGTCGCGGGCCGGTCGCCACGGTGCTGATCCAGCGTGGCACCCTGCGTGTGGGCGACGCGATCGTCGCCGGCACGAGTCACGGCCGCGTTCGCGCGCTCGTCAACCCGCTCGGCGAGACCGTTGCCTCGGCAGCCCCGGCCGAACCGGTCGAGATCCTCGGCCTCGGGAGCGTGCCGAGCGCCGGTGACGAGTTCCGCGTCTTCGCCGACGAGCGGGACGCCCGCAACCTGGCTGAGGAGCGCGCGCTCAAGCAGCGACTGCTGGCCCAGGAGAAGAAGGTGCACGTCTCCCTCGACGACCTGTTCTCCCGGATCCAAGAGGGCGAGATCGCCGATCTCAATCTCGTCGTCAAGGCGGACGTGCAGGGCTCGATCGAGGCCCTCAAGGACGCTCTCGACAAGATGGACCAGACCGAGGTACGCATCAACGTCATCCACTCGGCGGTCGGTGCGATCACCGAGACCGATGTCACGCTCGCCGATGCTTCCGATGCGATCGTCATCGGATTCAACGTCAGGCCGGAGCCAAAGGCCAAGGTGCTTGCCGAGAAGGAGAGCGTCGACATCCGGCTCTACCGTGTCATCTATCAGGCGATCGAAGAGATCAATGCCGCTCGGATAGGCATGCTTGCCCCCGAGTTCCACGAGGAGGAGACCGCACGGGTCGAGGTGCGGGAGCTGTTCCGCGCGCCCAAGGTGGGCGTCATCGCCGGCTCGTACGTTCTCGAAGGCGAGATCACGCGTGACGACCTCGTCCGCGTCGTGCGCGACGGCACCGTCATCTACGAGGGCAAGCTCGGCTCGTTGCGCCGCTTCAAAGACGACGTCAAATCGGTCCGGAGCGGTTACGAGTGCGGCCTGTCCGTCGAGGGTTTCCAGGACGTCAAAGAAGGCGACATCATCGAGGCGTACAAGATCGTCGAGGTCGCCCGCGAATCGTAAGGACGTGACCATGAAGCAGACTCCCCGCACCCGCAAGATCAACGAGGCGGTCCGCGAAGCGCTGGCGCAGATAGTCCACGCCGAGGTCTCCGACCCGCGGCTCGACCTCGTCACCGTGACGTCCGTCGAGGTCTCCTCGGACCTCTCCCTTGCCAACGTCTACGTCATCACGCACGGCGATCAGGAGCGCTACGACGCCATGCTCGAGGGGCTTGAGTCGGCAAAGGGCCGCATCCGCTCGCTCCTCGGCCAGCGCGTGCCGTTGCGGCTCACTCCCGACCTGAGGTTCTTCGTGGACCCGTCGATAGACGAGGGGATGCGTATCACCGAGGCGCTCAA
>SLCP01000172.1 GCA_007125735.1 Coriobacteriia bacterium
AGGCGAGGGAGGGCTTGCGGGGCACGCGCTCGGCAACCTCGCGCTGGCTGCGCTCGCCGACACCACTGGCTCGTTCGCCGACGCCATCGACGCCGCCGGCCGCCTCCTCGGCGTGCGCGGCACCGTCCTGCCCTCGACCCTCACCGATGTACGGTTGCATGGTATGGATACCGATGGCGCGCCACTCTCCGGTCAGGCTCGCATCGCGGTGAGCGAGCGTCCCGTCGCACGCGTCTTCCTCGATCCGCCCGATCCCGATCCGCACCCTCCCGTTCTCGACGCGATCCGTAGCGCCGACGCCGTCGTCATCGGGCCCGGGTCGCTGTTCACGAGCATCGTCCCAAACTTCCTCGTCGCGGGCGTCGCGGATGCGCTCAAGGGTTCCTCGGCGACGCGTATCTACGTGTGCAACGTCGCCAACCAGCGCGGCGAGACACACGCCATGGACGCGGCCGATCACGTCGACGCGCTGCTTGCGCACGGGCTCGAGGGTGCTATCGACGTCGCCATCGTGCACGTGCCCGGGGCCACTCCCGAGCGGCCTGGACAGTGCGTGCGGTACGATGGACACGATACGACGCCCGAGCCGGTGCACGCCGGTTCAGACGTCGTCGCGCGTATCGAGGCGCGCGGCGTCCGAGTCGTCACCGCTGACGTGGTCGACCCGCTCGACGCACGCCGCCACTCGGCCCACAAGCTGTGCCGGGTCGTTGGAGAGGTCATCGGCTGAGGTGTCGTTCACGGCGGAGGTCAAAGAGGAGCTCTCCCGCGTCGAGCTCAAGCGGCAGTGCTGTCAGCGCGCCGAGCTCGCCGCGCTCGTGAGGATCGAGGGGACGCTGCACATCACCGGCCGGGAACGCTACCGCCTCGAGATCGCGACCGAGACCGCGCCCGTGGCGCGCAAGACGATCAAGCTCCTCCACGGTATCTACGACCTCAAGACCGAACTCACCGTGCGCCGGAGCGTCTTACACAAGACCAACAACTACCTCATCACCGTGGTCAGCCAGCCGCGGCTGCCCCAGGCGCTCCACGAGCTCGGCATCCTCGACGAGGCGATGAACCTGACCTACGGCATCGTGCCGCGTCTCGTGCGCCGCGATTGCTGTGCGATCTCCTACCTGCGCGGGGCGTTCCTCGGCGGAGGGTTCGTGGCAGACCCGCACGGCGACTTCCACTTCGAGCTCACCGCTGAGACCGAGCAGTTGGCCGGCGACCTTGCGGCGCTCATGGCGCGATTCGGCATGCACGCGCGGATCATCGAGCGCCGGGGGCTCCACGCGGTCTACCTGAAAGGCGCCGAGCCGATCGTGACGTTCCTCGCGCTCGTCGGCGCGCACCAGGCGCTGCTGCGCACCGAAGACGTGCGCATCTTCAAGTCGATGCGAAACGAGGTCAACCGGCTCGTCAACGCAGAGACGGCCAACATCCAGAAGTCGGCCGAGGCGGCGATGGCGCAGCTCGAGGCGATTCGCGTGCTCGAGGCCACGCGAGGGCTCGAGAGCCTGCCGCCGGCACTGAAGGAGCTTGCCGAACTGCGGCTCGAGCACCCGGAGGTCAGCTTGCGCGAACTCGGAGAACTCGCCGACCCCCCGCTCTCGAAGTCGGCGGTATATCATAGGATCCGACGTCTTGAAGAACTCGCGGCCCGGCACGAGCCGTCAACGGGGTAAGGATAGAGAGTACGTATGTGGCAGTAGTCCGCCCGCACGCGCCCTCGGCGCGCCGGGCATCCGTGTGGCCGGGAGCCGATCGGCGCCCGCCACCCTGACGAGGAGGGAGTCACTGTGGCGATCAAAGTCGGCATCAATGGTTTCGGGCGGATCGGACGTCTCGTGTACCGGGCGTGCGTCGCCGATCCTGCCATCGAGGTCGTCGCGGTCAACGATCTGACCGATGCGAAGACGCTTGCGCACCTGCTCAAGTACGACTCGATCCACGGCCGCTTCGGCGAGCCGGTCGAGGCGGTCGAAGACGGGTTCACCGCCGGCGGCCGCTTCGTGAAGGTGCTCTCCGAGCGCGACCCTGCGGCGCTGCCGTGGGCCTCACTCGGCGTGGAGGTCGTCGTCGAGTCGACCGGCTTCTTCACCGATGCGACCAAGGCCAAGGCTCACCTCGACGCCGGCGCGTCGAAGGTCGTCATCTCGGCCCCCGCCTCCAACGAGGACATCACCATCGTGCTCGGCGTGAACGACGACGAGTACGACGCCTCGAAGCACCACATCGTGTCCAACGCGTCGTGCACCACGAACTGCCTTGCGCCGTTCGCGAAGGTGCTCCGCGATGAGTTCGGGCTCGTGAGCGGCTTCATGAACACGATCCACAGCTACACGAACGACCAGGTCACGCTCGACGCGCCCCACAAGGACCTGCGCAGGGCGCGCGCAGCGGCTGTCTCCATCATCCCCACGAGCACCGGCGCGGCCAAGGCCATCGGCCTCGTGATGCCGGACATGAAGGGCAAGCTCGACGGCATGTCGATGCGCGTGCCCACGCCTGACGGCTCCGTGGTCGACCTCGTCGCGCAACTCGAGACCGAGGTCACCGCCGAGCAGATCAACGCGGCGATGAAGGCCGCCGCCGACGGGCCGATGAAGGGCATCCTCGAGTACTGTACCGACCCGATCGTCTCTATCGATGTCGTCGGCAACCCGGCGTCGTCGATCTTCGATTCGCTCCAGACGATGGTCATGGGCGGCACGGGCACGTTCGTCAAGTGCGTGTCGTGGTACGACAACGAGTGGGGCTACTCCAGCCGCGTGAAGGACCTCGTCAAGCTGCTCGTGTCGTAGGTGTGAGGCCGATGTTCGAGAAGAAGACGGTCAAGAACGTCGATGTGCGCGGCAAGCGCGTGCTCGTGCGCGTCGACTTCAACGTGCCGCTCGCCGAGGGCTCGGTCACCGACGACACCCGCGTTCGTGCCGCGCTGCCTACCATCCGCTACCTCGTCGACCACGGCGCACGCGTCATCATCGCGAGTCACCTCGGCCGCCCGAGCGGCGAGCCCGACCCGCGCTACTCGCTCAGGCCCGTCCGGCGCGTGCTCCAGCGCCTCATCGGCCGCAATGTCGTGTTCGTCGACGACATCGTGGGCACGGAGGCACACGAAGCCGTGGACCGGATGGTCGACGGCGAGATCCTCATGCTCGAGAACGTACGGTTCGAAGCGGGAGAGAAGGCCAACGACTCGGCGTTCGCTGCCCAGCTCGCCGACCTCGCCGACATCTACGTCAACGATGCGTTCGGCGCGGCCCACCGCGCGCATGCGTCGACCGCCGGTGTGGCCGAGCACCTGCCCGCTTACGCCGGCCTCCTGCTCGCCCGCGAGGTCGATACGCTCTCCGGCATGCTGCTCGAGCCGGAGCGCCCGTTCGTGGCGATCCTCGGCGGGAGCAAGGTGTCGGACAAGTTCGGCGTCATCGACAGGCTCCTCGAGTGCGTCGACACGCTCATCATCGGCGGGGGCATGTGCTTCACGCTCCTCGTCGCCAAGGGCGTCGACGTCGGCAAGAGCCTCGTGGAAGACGAGTGGGTCGAGCCGGCGAAGGAGATGCTCGAAAAGGCCGCCACGAACGGCGTCGATCTCATGCTCCCGGTCGACTTCATCGTGGCCGAGGAGATCACGGAAGACGCGGACACCTCGATCGTGGGCCGCGAGGAGATACCCGCGGACATGATGGGGCTCGACGTCGGCCCGACCACGGTCGAGCTCTTCACGGATGCGACCTCGGCGGCCAAGACGGTGTTCTGGAACGGGCCGATGGGCGTCTTCGAGCTCACCCCCTTCGAGACGGGCACCAAGGCGGTCGCCTCGGCTATCGCGCGTA
>SLCP01000057.1 GCA_007125735.1 Coriobacteriia bacterium
AGGAGATCCGCCGCGTCATCCAGGTGCTCTCGCGGCGCACCAAGAACAACCCGGTGCTCATCGGCGAGCCGGGGACCGGTAAGACGGCGATCGCCGAGGGGCTCGCGCAGCGCATCGTCGCCGGCGACGTGCCGAGCAGCTTGCGCGACAAGGACGTCGTCGCGCTCGACCTGGGCGCGATGGTGGCGGGTGCGAAGTACCGCGGCGAGTTCGAGGACCGCTTGAAGGCGGTGCTACGCGAGATCGAACAAGCCGAAGGGCAGCTCATCCTCTTCATCGATGAGCTTCACACGCTCGTGGGAGCGGGCGCGGCCGAGGGCGCGATGGACGCGAGCAACATGCTCAAGCCGGCGCTTGCGCGCGGCGAGCTGCACGCTATCGGCGCGACCACGCTCGACGAGTACCGCAAGCATATCGAGAAGGACGCCGCGCTCGAGCGGCGCTTCCAGCCGGTGTTCGTGGGCGAGCCGAGCCTCGAGGACACGATCGCGATCCTGCGCGGCCTCAAAGAGAAGTACGAGGTGCACCACAAGGTGCGCATCACCGATGGCGCGATCGTGGCCGCGGCCACACTCTCGGACCGCTACATCACCGACCGCTTCCTGCCGGACAAGGCGATCGACCTTGTCGACGAGGCAGCCTCGCGGCGGAGTATCGAACTTGACTCGATGCCAACCGAGATCGACGCGGTCGACCGGCAGGTGCGCCAACTACAGATCGAGGAGGCAGCGCTCGCCAAGGAGACCGACGCCGTGAGCGCCGAGCGGCTCGAGGCACTCCGCGCCGAGATGGCCGAACTCACGGAGAAGCTCTCCGGACTCAAGGCGCGGTGGGAGTCGGAGAAGGACGTCATCGGCGAGGTGCAGCGACTCAAAGCGGAGCTCGACGAGGCGAAGTCGGATGCCGAGCGTGCCGAGCGCGAGGGCGATCTGCAGCGGGCGGCCGAGATCAAGTACGGGCGCATCCCCGAGCTCGAGCGCGCGCTCGAGGAGGCAGACGAGCGGTTGCGCGGGCTCCATGAGGGTGCGGCGATGCTCAAGGAGGAGGTCACCGACGAGGAGATCGCCGAGGTCGTCTCGTCGTGGACCGGCGTGCCGGTCTCGAGACTCATGCAGGGCGAGATGGCCAAGCTCGCGCACCTCGAGGAACACCTCCACGAGCGTGTCGTGGGGCAGGACGAAGCGGTCTCGGCCGTCTCGGCGGCGATCCGCCGCTCGCGCGCCGGGCTCTCCGATCCCGACCGGCCCATCGGCTCGTTCATCTTCATGGGCCCCACCGGCGTAGGCAAGACCGAGCTCGCCCGGGCGCTCGCCGAGTTCATGTTCGACGACGAGCGCTCGATGGTGCGCATCGACATGAGCGAGTACATGGAGAAGTTCAGCGTGCAGCGGCTCATCGGCGCACCCCCGGGCTACGTGGGCTACGAGGAGGGCGGTCAGCTCACCGAGGCGGTGCGCCGCCGACCCTACAGCGTGCTGCTCTTCGACGAGATCGAGAAGGCGCACCCGGACGTGTTCAATGTGCTGCTCCAAGTGCTCGACGACGGTCGCCTGACCGACGGTCAGGGCCGTGTCGTGAGTTTCAAGAACACCGTCATCATCATGACGAGCAACGTCGGCTCGCAGTTCATCCAGGAGTTCGCACGCAGCGGTGGCGACGAGGCGACGATGAAGACCGCGGTCGAAGAGGCGCTCCGCCAGACCTTCCGGCCGGAGTTCTTGAACCGCATCGACGACATCGTGCTGTTCCACTCGCTTTCCATGGAGCAGATCGCCGACATCGTCGAGATCCAGCTCGCTAAGGTGCGCGAGCGGCTTGCCGAGCGGGGGGTGGAACTCGAGATCGCGCCGGCGGCGGTGGAGCGGATCGCGCTCGACGGGTTCGATCCTGTCTTCGGCGCCCGGCCGCTCAAGCGTGTCATCCAACGGGAGGTCGTCGACCGTGTTGCGAAGGCGCTCATCGAGGGTACGGTACTCGATGGGGGGACTGTGACGGTCGACGTGATCGAGGGGGAGATCGGACTGACGTAGGGGCTCCCTACTCAGCTACGACCGGCGGCGCGCCGCTCGTTCGCCATGACGGTGGCGCGCCCGGATACAACGGAGGTGATGTGACCATGGCGATCATGCGTTGGGACCCGTTCGGTGAGATGCTGCGCATGCAGCGGGATATGGACCGCATCTTCTCGCGGATGGGCACTGGCGAGGGCCGGGGTGAGACCGCCTCGGCAGTCGCGTGGATGCCCAAGATCGACGTGAAGACCAAGGGCGACGACATCGTCGTCCGCGCGGAGCTACCCGGCATCGACCCGGCAGAGGTCGACATCGAGGTGACCGACGGCGTGCTCACCATCAAGGGCGAGCGCACCGCCGAGGAGGAGCGCGAGGGCGAGGGCTGGCTCATCCGCGAGTCGAGCTACGGCACGTTCGAGCGCTCGATGGTCCTGCCCGAGGGCGTGCAAGCCGAGGACATCAAGGCCGAGTACAACGACGGCATCCTCGAGGTGCACGTGCCCAAAGCACTCGAGGCGGCCAAGCCCAAGAGCACCAAGATCGCGATCGGCTCGGGCAAGTAACGCTCGCGCGATTCGTGCGGTGTCGACAGACGAGGCCCCGGCAGAGTCCCGGGGCCTCGTCGCGTTGGCGGTGGTTCACCTCTGTGCGAGCACGGGTCTTGATGTTTGGCTATAATATCATTCAAATGATTGAACGATTCATAGCGCGACAAGGCTGTGATACTCATGTTCACCTACACCGAGACTGAAGATATCCGTGTGCTTGCGGCAGAGCTGGAGGCGCTTCGGGAGCGTCATGACCTGAGCGCGACGCTGCCACGGCGATGGTCCGGGCGCTTGAGGCGTGACCTCGAAGTCGAAGCTGTCGCCGCCTCGACGATGATCGAAGGCGTGCGCGTCACCGTCGATGATGTGCGTCGCATCCTCGTCGGCGACGTGCCCGCTCATGTGACCGAAGAGGACGCGGCGCTTGTCGCGGGCTACCGGGATGCCATGTCCTATGTGTTGAGGCGAGCGGATGACCCTGCGTTCAGGTGGCACTCCGAGTTGCTGCTCGCGATCCACGACCGGGTGCTTGCCGGTGCGTACCATCTGGGCGCGGGTCGCTACCGCACCGGGGGAGTCTACCTGGTCGATCGCGCGGACGGGGCAGTCCGCTTCACTCCGCCCGACGCGGAAGACGTCCCCGAGCTCGTTGATGCGGCTATGGGCTACGTCCAGCGTGGAGAACTCAGCACTCCGGTGGCTGCGGCATACGTGCACGCCGCCGTAGCTGCGATCCACCCGTTTGCCGACGGTAACGGCCGTACGGCCCGTATCTGTGCTTCTCTCGCGTTGTTCCGCGGCGGCTTCCGGCGTCCCGAGTTCACGTCCCTCGAGGAGTGGTGGGGCCGACATCCTGCGGACTACTTCGCCGCGTTTCGAGCCCTCGGCTCTGAATGGTCTCCCGAGGCGGACATCACACCGTTCGTGCATGCGCATATCGCTGCGCATGTCGCTCAGGTCACGGAGTACGAAGAGCGGCTGGAGGTGCAGCGAGACGTCTGGACCGCGCTCGAGAACGTCTGCGCCGAGATCGCTGATGTACGCACGGTCGACGCACTCTACGATGCGTTCCTCGGCCACACTGTGACCAACCGCTACTACCGCGAGCTCGCACAGGTCTCTCCGGTGACCGCGGCCTCGGACCTTGCGCGGCTTGTCGCAGCCGGCCTGCTCGAGGTCATCGGCGCCGGTGTTTCCACGGGGTACGTGGCAGCTCCCGCGCTCATGGAGCGGCTCGCGGCCGAGTTGGGACTCACC
>SLCP01000130.1 GCA_007125735.1 Coriobacteriia bacterium
GCGTGCCGTGGCCGTGGTCGTCGAACGGGTCGCCGGTGCCGGTGATCGCGTTGATGCCGTGGACGTCGTCGATGTAGCCGTTGCCGTCGTCGTCGACACCGGTGCCGGCGACCTCGCCGGGATTGACCCACATGTTGGCAGCGAGGTCAGGGTGCGTGTAGTCGACACCGGTGTCGAGCACCGCGACGATGACCTCGCGCGAGCCGGTCGTTATCTCCCACGCCGCAGGCGCCTTGATGTCGGCCCCGGCCGTGCCGTCGCTCTGTCCGGTGTTGTGCAGTCCCCACAGTTCACCGAAACGCGCGTCGTCGGGGAGCGCGGCGAGCGTACGGACGTAGTTGGGCTCGGCGTATTCGACGGCGGCCAGGCGCTCGTACGCTGCGATCGCCTGCTCGACGCGCATCCCTCGCGGCACGTCGACGAGCTCGAGACCGGGAACGGCCCGGAAGCTCTTCGCGCGCCTGCCGCCTGCTTGTGCGTGCACGCTCGCGCGCGACGCGACACCGATGCCCGGCTTGAAGCGCACGAGTATCTCGCCTTCGACGTAGTCGCCCTCGGCGATGCGGCTCGTCGCGTTCCTCGCAACATCATCGGGAACGCTCCGGTCGATGCGCGAGCGCTGCTCCGAACCGTTCGCGCCGGGCTCATCGGCTAGGCCTGACACCGGTGCAACGCCTGCCACGAGCAACGCGGCAAGGAACAGGCGCAGCACGCGGCGGAGCGGATGGACGTGCGATCTCATGGAGCCTCCTCGGGCAACACCACGGTAAGCATGCGTCTTGCCAGCAGGAACGAGCGTCGGTCGAGCCGCTCACTAACCCGGATGCGATCATCCGAGCAAAATAGGCACGGTTCCTACTCCGAGGTTATCGGCACGCTGAGCGCAACGCCTTGAGTCGAAGGTGCCCAGCGGTTAGCGCGTTTCTAGCCCGCGCACTCACCGGTCCATCCGGGGGGCTCGTAGACGCAGTACGGCTCGGCTTCGAGGTAGTCGCCGGTGATCTCGAGGGCGCGCGCGCGGCACCCGCCGCAGACGGCTTTGTACTCGCATGCGCCGCACTTGCCCTTGAGGAGCGAGTAGTCGCGCAGGTCGTTGAAGACCTTGGACTCGGTCCAGATCTCTGAGAACGGCTTCTCCTTGACGTTGCCAAGCTGCATGTCGAAGTACCCGCACGGCTGGATGTCGCCCACGTGGCTCACGAAGCAGAAGGTGATCCCGCCGAGGCAGCCGCGCGTCATCGCATCGAGCCCGTACTCCTCGCGGGTGACCTTCTTGCCCTCGGCCTTGGCGAGCTGGCGGATGATGCGGTAGTAGTGCGGCGAGTCGGTGGGCTTGAAGTGCAGCGGACTCGTCTTCTGGCGGTGGTACGCCCACGTGAGCACGCGCTCGTACTCCTCGGGCGGGAGTTCCTGCTCGAGGAGGTCGGATCCTCGACCGGTGGGCACGAGCATGAAGATGTGGAACGCGTCGACGCCGAGGTCCTCGGCCAGGTCGTGGATCTCGGCGATCTTGTCGGCGTTGAGCTTGGTGACGGTCGTGTTTATCTGCACGCCCACCCCGTGACGCTTGGCGATCTTGATGCCCTCGATCGAGGCATCGAAGCATCCCGGCTGGCCGCGGAACTCGTCGTGCTCGGCGGCGGTCGGGAAGTCGATCGAGACCGAGATGCGGGGGATCTTGTGGGCGGCCATCTTGGCGGCGATGTCGTCGGTCACGAGGGTGGCATTCGTGCCGATAACGGGCATCGCGCCCTTCTCGTGACAGTAGTCGACGATCTCCCAGATGTCGGGGCGCATGAGCGGCTCGCCGCCGGTGAGGATGATGATGGGGTTGGAGATGGTGACGATGTCGTCGATGACGCCCTTGATCTGATCGAGCGAGAGCTCGCCCGGGTAGTGTCCGAACTCAGATGCCGCCCGGCAGTGCGCGCAGCTCAGGTTGCAGCTGCGCGTGATCTCCCACGCGATGATGCGCGGGGCCTTGATGCCGGTGCGCTCCTCGTACGCGATCGCCTGCGGACCGCCGCCGGGCCGGAAGCCCACGCTGCGCGCCCCGCCGTGGCGCTGCCGCTCACCGGGACCGCCCGGGACGCCCGCGGGATGACCGCCGGGGTGGCCACCGCCGGGGTGGCCGGCAGCATGGGGATGCGTGTCGGGCTGATGAGGGGGGCCGGGGTGACCGGAGCGTTCCGCTCCCGAAGGACGGGAGGGACGACCGGAGTCCTCCGCTTCCGTAGGCCGAGGACGGAGGTCGTCCCTCCCGGCCCCCGCAACCGGTATCGCAACGCCCACGCCCCCACACGGCGCCTCGGCGTCGGCCATCTCTTGTTCGGTGATCGTGCCCTCGTCCTCGCCGAACTCCTCGCCGAGTTCGAGATCGGGCCGGGCGTCGGGGTTGCCTACGTTATCGCTCATGCTCGGGGGTCTCCTATGTCTCCTGCAGCCAGCGGGCCGCGTCCTTTGCGTGGTAGGTAAGGATGAGGTCGGCGCCCGCACGGCGCATCGAGGTGAGCGTCTCGAGCACGACGCGCCGCTCGTCGATCCACCCGCGCTCGGCAGCCGCCTTCACCATCGCGTACTCGCCGCTCACGTTGTAGGCAGCGGTCGGGTAGCCGAACTCGTCCTTCACGCGGCGGATGATGTCCATGTAGGAGAGCGCCGGCTTGACCATGACGATGTCGGCGCCCTCGGCGATGTCGAGCGCCACCTCGCGCATCGCCTCCTCGGCGTTGCCCGGATCCATCTGATACGCACGACGGTCTCCGAACGCAGGCGTGCTGTCTGCGGCGTCGCGGAACGGGCCATAGTACGCCGAGGAGTACTTGGCCGCATACGACATGATGGGTATCTCTGCGTGGCCCTCGGCGTCGAGCGCCTCACGGATCGCGGCCACACGGCCGTCCATCATATCGCTCGGCGCGACCATGTCCGCCCCTGCCTCGGCGTGACTGAGCGCGGTCGAGGCGAGCATCTCGAGGGTGACGTCGTTGATCACGCAGCCGTGCTCGTCGAGCGCCCCGCAGTGGCCGTGACTCGTGTACTCGCACATGCAGACGTCGGTGACCACGTAATACTCAGGGTCGTGCGCCTTGATCGTTCGGATCGCCTCCTGGACGATGCCGTGCTCGTCGTACGCCCCGCTCCCCGCCTCGTCCTTGCTCTCCGGCAGGCCGAAGAGGATGACCGAGGGGATGCCGAGCGCCTTGAGCTCGTCGACCTCGCCAGGCAACTGATCGAGCGAGATCTGGAAGACCCCGGGCATCGACGAGACCTCGTCGCGCGCACCCGAGCCGGGCTTGACGAATAGCGGGTAGATGAAATCGTCAGGCGCGAGCGTGGTCTCGCGGACCATCGAGCGCACGGCGTCGTTGCGGCGCAACCTACGTGGGCGGTATGCGGGAAACTCCATCGCGGACCAGCCTCCTACTCGACGAACTCGTCGACGTTGACGGGCGCGGAGCGCTCTGACGCGTGCGCCCCGTCCTCGGCAGCAGGCGAAACGGTTCCCATCTGGAACGCGACCCACCGCTTGAGAAGCACCACCGCGACGATCGCGCTGACCGAGAGGGCTATCCAGTAGAGCAGCTGCACGATCGGTCCGGCGTAGAACAGGAACTCCTGGAACCGGAATGCGAACTCCGACTGCGCTCCCATCATGGTGTGGCACCCCTTTCTTCGATACGACGGAATCGGGGCGACCCGCACGCGTGCGCGCGGACCGCCCCGACCGGGTTACCGTTGGTGGAGATGAGCGGGCTCGAACCGCCGACCTCTGCGTTGCGAACGCAGCGCTCTCCCAGCTGAGCTACA
>SLCP01000211.1 GCA_007125735.1 Coriobacteriia bacterium
AGACCAACGGGATATACTTTCTGACCCATGCGGACCCTACGCCTCCTCTCGCTTCTTGACGATCACGGTGATGTGGCTCGTCCTCTTGTTGATACGGGAGGCCATTCCCCTGGCCCGCGGACGGATCCGCTTCAAGGTGGGCCCCTCATCGACGTACGTGGTGGCGACGACGAGGTCGTCAGCCTTGATCTTGAGGTTCTTCTCGGCGTTGGCCACCGCGCTCATCAGCACCTTCTCGACGACTTCTGCGGCAGCCCGCGGCGTGAACCGTAGGATGGTCGCCGCTTCCTCGACGGACTTGCCGCGGATGAGGTCGACGAGGAGGCGCGCCTTGCGCGGGGAGATCCGCACGTATCGTGCAACTGCTTTGGCTTCCATCTTCTACCTCTTGCCTTTCCTGTCAGCCGCGTGGCCACGGAACGTACGGGTCGGGGCGAACTCCCCGAGCTTGTGGCCGACCATCGACTCCGTGACGTAGACCGGGACGTGCTTGCGGCCGTCGTGCACCGCTATCGTGTGCCCGACCATCTCGGGGAAGATGGTCGACGCGCGCGACCAGGTCTTGATGACCTTCTTCTCCCCTGCCTCGTTCATCGCGTGTATCCGGCCGAGGAGGCGCGGCTCGACGAACGGTCCTTTCTTCAGGCTTCTGCTCATAGTCTCGCTCCAGCTTCCGTGCGGTCCGTCGCTACTTCTTGCGGCGACGGATGATCAGGCGGTCAGAGGCCTTGCCCTTCTTGCGGGTTCGGTGACCCTTCGAAGGAACGCCCCACGGGCTCACCGAATGACGACCGGCGGTCTTGTTCTTGCCCTCTCCGCCGCCGTGCGGGTGGTCGACCGGGTTCATGACGGTACCGCGAACGGTCGGGCGGATGCCCTTCCAGCGGTTGCGGCCGGCCTTGCCGATGGTGATGCCCTCGTGCTCGGCATTGCCTACCACACCCACGGTCGCCCGACAGGTCGCAAGCACCTTACGCATCTCCGACGAGGGCATACGCAGGATCGCGTAGCCGCCCTCCTTTGCCATGAGCTGGGCCGAGGTGCCCGCCGAGCGCGCCAGAGCCGCGCCCTTGCCGGGCTGCAGTTCGATCGCGTGCACCACGGTACCGGTCGGGATGTCCTTGAGCGGCAGGGCGTTGCCCGGCTTGATATCCGCTTCCGGGCCCGACATGACCATCGCGCCCACGACGAGCTTCTGCGGGGCGAGGATGTAGCGCTTCTCGCCATCCGCATAGTGCAGCAGAGCGATACGCGCCGAACGGTTGGGGTCGTACTCGATCGTCGCGACCTTCGCGGGCACACCGTCCTTGTTGCGCTTGAAATCGATACGACGATAGCGCCGCTTGTGGCCGCCACCCTGGTGCCGCGTCGTGATGCGGCCCTTGTTGTTGCGGCCGCCCTTCTTGTGGATCGGCTCTAGTAGCGACTTCTCAGGGGTCGACGTCGTGATGTCGGCGAAGTCCGACACCGTCTGAAACCGTCGACCCGGAGAGGTCGGCTTGTACTTCTTAAGTCCCATCATCTCTCCTTCCGTCCGATGGCCGGTTCGCCTGGGACATGCACGCCTCGCTCACGTGCGGCGGCTCCGACGCCGGACTACCACGGTGCCGGGCGGCTCCATCCCGCGCAGTGCGGGTGCCCGGTCACCACTTCCGCGATTCGACCCTAGTGGGTATCGAAGAACTCGATCGTCTCGCCCTCTTTCAACGTGACGACCGCCTTCTTCCACGAACGCGTGGTTCCCGTACGCCACCGCAGGCGGCGCGGCTTACCGGTCACGTTCATGGTGTTGACCTTCGCGACCCTCACGCCGAAGATCTCCTCGATCGCCTCGGCGATCTGCGGCTTGGTGGCACGCTTGGCCACCTCGAAGGTGTAGCGATTCTGTGCGATCAGGTCGTAGGACTTCTCCGAAACGACCGGACGCAGAATGATATCACGCGGGTCACTGTTATGCATCATGCTAGCACCCCCTCGAGCCAGCTCAGCGCCGGGCGCGTGAACAGCACGGCGGCGTTGTCGACGAGGTCGTAGGTGTTCGCCTCGGATGCGGTGATGACGCGCACCTTGGGCAGATTGCGGAATGACAGCAACGCATTGACGTCCGTGTCCTCGACGACGACCGTCACGCGCCCCTCGATGCCGAGATTGGCGAGCACGGCGGCCGCTTGCTTCGTGGAGGGCTCGTCGAAACCGAACGAGTCGACCACGTGCAGGACGCCCTCAGCGGTCTTGGCCGAGAGTGCCGAGCGCATCGCGAGCTTGACGACCTTGTTGGGCACCTTGAACGCGTAGCTGCGCGGGCTCGGACCGAAGACCACGCCGCCGCCCCTCCACTGAGGTGCCCGAATGGTGCCCTGACGGGCACGACCGGTGCCTTTCTGGCGCCACGGCTTGCGTCCGCCGCCAGAGACCTTGCTGCGGGTCTTGGTCGCGTGAGTGCCGGAACGGCGTGCTGCCATCTGGCTGCGCACGACCTGGTGAACGGCGAACGGATGGGGCTCGATGCCGAATACGTGGTCGGCCACCTCGGTTGTCTCGACCGTCTTGCCGGTCGTGTCTTTGACTTCTACCTGTGCCATCGTTTCCTACTCCTTGAGAGACGGTGCCTATCGGGGTCTACGGGCTGGCCCTACGCGGACCTGATGGTGAGCAGGGCGCCCTTGGGCCCCGGCACCGCCCCTTTGACGACGAGCAGGTTCTGCTCCGGATCGACCTTCACGACCTCGAGGTTGCGGACCGTGACGGTCTCGTTGCCCATCTGTCCAGGCATCCGCTTGCCTCGGAAGACCCGTGAAGGGGTCGCTGCCTGGCCGATGGAGCCGGGTGCGCGGTGGAAGTGCGAACCGTGTCCGCCCGGACCACCGCGGAAGTTGTGACGCTTCATGACGCCCGCGAAGCCCTTGCCTTTGCTCGTTCCGGACACGTCGACCATCGCGCCTGGCTCGAACATCTCGACCGTCAGTTCGTCGCCGAGTTTGACGTCGCCGTCGGGCTCGGACAGACGCACCTCGGAGACGTGGCGGCGCGGGGTTGCCCCAGCCTTCGCGAAGTGACCGGCCGTAGGTTTGTTGACCTTTGACTCCTTTATGTCGCCAAACGCGATCTGGACCGCGTCGTACCCGTCGCGGTCGACCGTCTTGACCTGGCTCACGACGCAGGGGCCCGCCTCGATAACGGTGACGGGAACGAGTCTGTCGTCCTCGCTCCAGACCTGCGTCATCCCCAGCTTGCGCCCGAGGATCGTCTGTACCATCGTTCTTCTCCGTCCTTCGTGCGGTCTTGGGACCTTCTTGGCCGCGCCCCATGCGCAGCGACCCAGCGGACCGCGTGGTCACAACATCCCGTAGCCCTGCGTGCAGGACCTGCGGGCCTACAACTTGATCTCGATGTCCACTCCAGCCGGCAGGTCGAGGCGCATGAGCGAGTCGACCGTCTTGGGCGTAGGCTCGAGGATGTCGATGAGGCGCTTGTGCGTCTTCATCTCGAAGTGCTCCCGGCTGTCCTTGTTCACGTGCGGCGAACGGATCACGCAATACAGGTTGCGCTCCGTCGGCAGCGGGATCGGACCGGAGACCTTCGCGCCCGTCTTCTGGGCGGTGTCCACGATCATCTTCGTCGACTGATCGACGATCTCGTGGTCGTAGCCCTTAAGCCGGATCCGTATCTTCTGGTTCGCCAACTCTCTACCCTCCGTCGTGTGCGAGACGAGTCTCGACTACTTCAGTATCTTGGTCACGCGGCCCGAACCCACGGTGCGCCCACCCTCGCGGATCGCGAAGCGCAGACCCTCTTCCATGGCG
>SLCP01000208.1 GCA_007125735.1 Coriobacteriia bacterium
CACCTTGTTGATCAGCTGGGTGACGAGACGGTTGTTGTACACCGGGTCGGGAAGGGTCTCCCGTCGGGTCGCTGCTGCGCGCCTGGGCATTCTCGTGTCTCCTCTGTATCGTCGTCGCTCGAACCGGCGCGCGGACGCACGCCCGGTGCTCTGACTAGCTGGACTTCTTCACGCCGTAGCGGGACCTGGCCTGATTGCGGTCGCTCACGCCCGCACAGTCGAGCGCTGCGCGGATGATCTTGTACCGCACACCGGGAAGGTCCTTCACACGACCGCCACGCACGAGCACGATCGAGTGCTCCTGCAGGTTGTGGCCGATGCCCGGGATGTAGGCGGTGACCTCCATGCCGTGCGTAAGGCGTACGCGTGCGACCTTCCTGAGCGCTGAGTTCGGCTTCTTGGGTGTCGTCGTGTAGACGCGGGTGCACACGCCGCGCTTCTGGGGGTTACCCTTGAGCGCGGGAGTGGCACTCTTGTCCGCCTTAGCCTTGCGGCCCTTACGGACCAGCTGGTTTATCGTGGGCAACTCGCTCTCCTTCTACTCGATGAACGCTCTGTCCTTGGGCGGCGCGCGCGGGTACGCGCTCCGCCACGCGTGGAGTCGCAAGGACGGACTCTACCAACATGACCACCGGATGTCAAACACAACGCATCCGGGCGTATCTATCACGCACGACGGGTGTGGCAGCGTGTCTCGCGCTGCCACACCCGTCGGTCAGATACTGACTATCCGCGCACCGCAGCGCCATGCTCGGCGAGCGCCGCATCGAGTTCGTCGATCGCCTTCGCGCCGATGCCCGGAACGCTGAGCAACTCGTCGCGGGAACGCGACAGCGCGTCGCCCACAGTCACGATCCCAGACTCCACGAACTTCGTCACCCACCGGGTCGATATACCGATCTCCTCGAGCGTCATCGCCTCGACGCCACCCGCAGCCTCGGAGGCAGGAACGGCCTCGTCAACCGAGACGCTGTCCTCGGGCGAGCCCGCATCCGCAGGAGCCTCCGGTTCGAACACCGTGTCCGTGAAGCGCGCGACATCGACCTCGCCCGCATCGGCCTCGGCGTGAAGGTCCGCGAAGAACGCCTCTGCCTCGTGTGCGCTGAGCCCTTCGGCCTCCTCGGGTGCGGGCCCGGGCAGAAGCGACTCGATCTCCTTGAGTTCATCGGGCGCGAAGTCGGGCAACGGGCCTTCCTCGGCCGCGGCCCACTCCGCACTCTGTCCCTTGTAGGTGATCTTGACCGAGCGGTACCGCTTCATTCCGGTGGCCGCCGGGATCAGCTTACCGATGATCACGTTCTCCTTGAGGCCAAGCAGGTTGTCTTCCTTGCCGGCTATCGCGGCATCGGTGAGCACGCGGGTCGTCTCCTGGAACGATGCAGCCGACAGGTAGCTGTCAGTCGCGAGCGACGCCTTCGTGATGCCGAGGAGCACCGGCGAGCCCACGCCCGGCTCGGCTCCCTCTGCGAGCAACCCTTCGTTCTCCTGCTCGAAGGAGAACCGGTCGACCAGCTGACCGGGAAGACGGTCCGTGTCGCCGGGCTCGAGCACCGTGACCTTGCGCAGCATCTGCCGTGCGATGACCTCGATGTGCTTGTCGTTGATGTCGACACCCTGGCTGCGGTAGACCTCCTGGACCTGCGCGACGATGTAGCGAAGCACCGCGCCGGGCCCTTTCAGGCGGAGCAGGTCGTGCGGGTTGACCGACCCTTCGGTGAGCTGTTGGCCGAGGACGACCTCGGCACCATCGGTCACGCCGGGACGCAAGCGCGCGCGACGCGGGACCGTGTACGTCTCCTCGTTGCCCTCAGCGTCCTTGACGATGAGATGACGGGAGCGCTCGACGTCCTCGATGGTAAGAGTGCCGGCCAGCTCGGCGAGAACCGCCTGGCCCTTGGGCTTGCGAGCTTCGAAGAGCTCGGTGACACGCGGCAGACCGTGGGTGATGTCCTCACCCGCGACACCGCCGGTGTGGAACGTACGCATCGTGAGCTGCGTGCCGGGCTCACCGATCGACTGTGCCGCGATGATACCCACCGCGGTTCCGATGTCGACAGGCATCCTGCTCGCGAGGTCCCAGCCGTAGCACATCTGACAGATGCCGTGGCGCGCGTGGCACGTCATGACCGTGCGAACGACCACGGACTCCACTCCCGCCTCGGCCATCACCGTTACGTCGCGTTCGTCACGGATGTACTCGCCGGCCTCTTTGAGCACCTCGCCCGTCTTGGGATGCGAGACCGGCTCGAGCAAGCAACGTCCGACGAGATTACCGTCGACAGCCGAGGGATTCGAGTCGGAGTACACTCCGAACGCGACTCCTTCATCGGTCCCGCAGTCGCTCTCGCGCACGATCACGTCTTGTGCGACATCGACCAAGCGACGGGTCAGGTACCCGGAGTCTGCGGTGCGCAGCGCGGTGTCGGCCAGACCCTTGCGGGCTCCGTGGGTCGACACGAAGTACTCGAGCACCGACAGGCCCTCGCGGAAGTTCGCCTTGATAGGACGGTCGAGGATGTCGCCCTTGGGGTTGGCCATCAGGCCTCGCATACCCGCAAGCTGGCGGATCTGCTTGATGTTACCGCGGGCACCGGAGTTGGCCATCATGTAGACGGGGTTGAACTTGTCGAAGTTCTCGGCCATCACGTCGCCGACCTTGTCGGTGGCTTGAGTCCAGACCTCGACGACCTGGCGATGACGCTCGTCGTCGGTGATGAGGCCACGGTCGTACTGCTGCTCGATGGCGTCGACCTTCTCCTGCGCCTCTTCGAGCAGCTCGCCCTTACTCTCGGGAATGACCGCGTCGTAGACGGACACCGTCAGTCCGGCTCGCGTCGCGTAGTGGAACCCGAGACGCTTGAGCTCGTCGAGCGTGACCTGCATCTCGTTCGTCGAGTAGCGGTTAGCACTCTCCTCGATGATGGCCGAGATACCCTTCTTGTTGATCTCGCGGTTTACGTAGGGGTAGTCCGGCGGCAGCGAACGATTGAACGTGATACGACCGATGCTCGTCTCTATCCGTTCACCCGCCGTGCGCTCGATGAGCTCGCCGTCCTCGCGCTCCTCGACGATGTCCTCGGAGAGGCGCACGTGGATTCTCGCCTGAAGGTCGAGACCACTGCGGCTGTCGTAGGCCAGGAGCGCCTCGTCGAAGCTGAAGAACGCACTCCCCTCGCCCGGCATACCCTCGCGGATCGCCGTGAGATAGTACAGGCCGATGACCATGTCCTGGGTCGGCGTGGTGAGCGGACGCCCGTGAGCAGGGGATTTCACGTTGTTCGTCGACAGCATGAGGATCCGCGCCTCGGCCTGAGCCTCGGCGGAGAGTGGCACGTGGACCGCCATCTGGTCACCGTCGAAGTCGGCGTTGAACGCCGTGCATACGAGCGGGTGGATGCGGATCGCCTTGCCCTCAACGAGCACCGGCTCGAACGCCTGGATGCCGAGGCGGTGCAGCGTGGGTGCGCGGTTGAGGAGTACCGGATGACCCGAGATGACCTCCTCGAGCACGTCCCAGACCACACCCTTGCCGCGGTCTACCATACGCTTGGCGCTCTTGATGTTCTGCGCGTGGTCGAGATCGACGAGGCGCTTCATGACGAATGGCTTGAACAGTTCGAGTGCCATCGCTTTGGGCAGGCCGCACTGGTGGAGCTTGAGCTCCGGACCGACCACGATGACCGAGCGGCCCGAGTAGTCGACACGCTTACCGAGCAGGTTCTGACGGAACCGGCCCTGCTTGCCCTTGAGCATGTCCGAGATCGAC
>SLCP01000173.1 GCA_007125735.1 Coriobacteriia bacterium
CACTTCGAAGAGGAGCGCCGAGTCGACCTCGCCGAGGAGGCCTTCCACGTCGGCGAGGGAGACCGACGAGCCGGAGAACGCCGCGAGTTGCTCGAGCAGGGAGATCGCGTCTCGCATCCCACCGCCCGCGTGTTTGGCGACGAGCGCCAGCGCGCCGGGAGCGACCTCGATGCCCTCGGAACGGGCGATGTGGTCGAGGCGGGCGACGATGTCGTCGATCCCGATGCGGTGGAAATCGAAGCGCTGGCAGCGGGAGTGGATCGTCTCGGGCACTTTGTGCGGGTGGGTGGTGCACAGCACGAAAACCGTGTGCGACGGAGGTTCCTCGATGCTCTTGAGCAGCGCGTTGAACGAGTGGTTCGAGAGCATGTGGACCTCGTCGATGATGTAGAGCTTCCACGCACCCCTGACCGGCGGGTATATCAGCCTGCCGATGATCTCCTCCCGCACCGCGTCGACCTGCGTACGGGAAGCCGCATCGAGCTCGTAGACGTCGGGGTGGCGTCCCTCGGTGATGGCGACGCACTGCTCGCAGGTGCTGTCCGGATCGGGCGTGGGCCCCGACTCACACTCGAGCGCCTTGGCAAGGATGCGCGCGGTCGTGGTCTTGCCGGTACCGCGCGGTCCGGTGAACAGGTAGGCGTGCGCTACAGCGCCCTCGGCCACGGCGTTGCGGAGGGTGCGAGTCACGTGGGCCTGTCCGACCACGTCCTCGAAGGACTGGGGACGGTACTTGCGGTAGAGGGATTGGTGCGCCATCTGGTCCTTCCGCATTCGTGTCCCACCGGGTCAGGCCCGGGGCACCGAGGACGTCGACGCGTTCGAGCGGGACCCGGACGCCCGGCAGAGGACGCTTATGGCTGCTTCCTTCCGGATCTGACCAGGTTCACGCCGTACCGCCGTCCGGACCCCGCTCGAACGCGCCTCGGTACGGAGTCCCAAGTATATGTCGCAGCGCGCCGACGGGCCAGGGGTCGGACACTGAAAGCTGAGGGAAAGCTGACGGTGACGTTACGCGCCCGTGAGGATACGCTTGAGCGTGCGCTCCCGCTTCACGGCGGTGAACGCGATGACGATATCTCCCGGCTTGAGTTCGGTGTCGCCGCGCACCGCCACGACGTCGTCATCGCCGCGGATGATCGCGACGAGCACGCAATCTGAAGGCAGATCGAGTTCGGCGACCCGCTTGTCGCACACGACGCAACGGTCGGTAGGGAGTTCGATCTCGACGATCGCCATGTTGCCCCTGCGCAGAGCGATGAGCGTCCTGATGTCGCCCACCGTGGCCTCTTCCTCGATCATCCGTGAGATGATCGTCGTCGACGAGATCGCCTCGATCTCGAGCGCGTTGAAGATGTGCTCGTTCTTGGGGTTGTTGACACGCGCTATCGACCGAGGAACGCCGAATGCGACCTTGGCGAGCTGGCACGCGACGAGGTTGTCGTCGTCGTCGCCGGTCGAAGCCACGAAGATGTCGGCCCGACCGGTTCCCGCGTCTTCCTGATAGATGGAGTCGCACCCGTCACCATGGATGACGAGCGCGCGCTTCGGCAGCTCCGCCACGAGACGCTCGACGACCTCGGCCCGCTTCTCGATGAGCGCGACCTCATGCCCCGAATCGAGCATCGCCCGTGCGAGATACGATGCGACCTTGCCGCCCCCGTTGATGACGATGTACATCGCTCACTCCTCGGCCATGTATCGCTCGACCTTGGTATACGCGTCGTCCTTCACCGAAGCCATTATGATGTCGCCTGCGTGCAGCAAGGCTTCTGGCTCGGGAACGAACATCTCCTCGCCGCGCGCCACCGCCGAGATACGGAACTTGCGGACGATCTCGACCTCCTCGACGCGCCTGCCCTCGACAGCGCCGGATGCCTTGAACTGCACGAACTCGATGTCGCCGAATTGCGAGACATGGTGCCCGTGACCGGAGCGCAACTTCTCGAGCAGGGTTTCGGCGACAAGAGTGGTGCCGCATACGTAGTCGAGACCGAGCTGCTGGTACGTGCGCTCGCGAACCGGGTTGTACAGGCGTGCCATCACGTGCGGCACCTCGAAGAGCTTGCGGGCCACCTCGGCGGCCATCAGGTTGGTGTTGTCGAGGTTGGTCACGGCGGCGAACGCATCGGCCGCCCGCGTTCCGGCCTCCTCAAGGACCTCCTCGTCGAACCCCAGGCCCTTGATGGTCACGCCGTTGAACGAGGTGCCGAGACGTTTGAACGCTTCTGCGTCCCGATCGATGACGACCACGTTGTGCCCCTCGACTGAGAGCAGCGTGGCAAGCTGCGATCCGACACGACCGCACCCCACGACGATGACGTTCATCTGGCTGTTCGCCTCCGATCGTGACTCCCGGCCTCATCGACATCCCGAGCCGCGATGGCTCTCCCATCCAGTGACGGGTTGTCGGGCGGGGGCGGTCACGTAGGGCGACGGGCGTGGCGGCAGCGCACCGCACACGCCCGTCGCCGGATACCGATGACGGCTGTTACTTGCCGATCTTGAAGATCTTGGTATTGCACTCGGGGCAGGTGCCCTGGGTTGCGGGGCGACCGTTCTTCATCGTGATCGCCTGGGCGTCCTGGATCTCCCGCTTGGACTTGCACTTGACGCAGTACCCCTCTTTGGCGGCCATGTAGGCTCCTCTCGTTTCGATCGATGCCGTCGGACCGTCACTGCGGACTCGCGGCATGTCTCTCCCCGGCGACCGATGTCGCCCGACCTGAAGTGTACACCTTGCGACGGACTTGTCATGTCGTGCGCTCTGAACGATAGCGCACCACCAGTCGCGCGCAGACAGCGAGGAGCGCAGCGCCGAGCAGGCTCAGCCCGCCCCACCAGATGCCTGAGGCCACCCAGAAGGACTCCGGGAACAAACGGATCAGCAGGGCATCGGCCGGGAACGTCCACGTGCCGGGCTCGAAGAAGACATCATGGAAGCGGGCGAAGAACGTATCGAAGTCGGCGACCGCTGCGAGTGCGGCGATAGCGACGGTCGCGGCGACAGCGAGCGCTGCACCCCGAAGCGACCGCGCAAGGAGATCGCGACGCTCCACCGGGCCGAGCAGGCACCACGCTGCCCACGCGCATCCCAACAGCAGGGCCATCCAGGCAACAGCCCGTCCCGCGGCTACGACCTCGCGCACATCGACGAGGTGCTCGACGGCGTCCGGTTCGAACGCAGGGCGGCCGTCGGGTAGCTGGCCGGGCAACTCCACGCCCCGCGCCCCTGCCACGAACGCGCGCACGTCCTCCGCGAGTGCCTGCGCCTGCTCCGGGGGAAGACCCGTTCGCGCCGGCGCGTCGACCGTGATGACGAGCGACGCAGTGTATGCCGGCAGCAACAGCGGCTGGAACGAGAAGCCGAACACGACCACCGTGAAGGCCACTCCGCCGCACACGGTGACCACACGCCGAGTCCATCCCGGTTTCACAGCGCGACCTCGACGCGGTTGCCGCCCGCCTGGGCCGCGCGGTAGAGCACCTCGTCGGCAGCTGTCAGCAGCGTATCGGCAGTGGGTCCGTGCTGGGGATACGCGGCGACCCCGACGCTCACCGTCACCCCGGTCCCTTTCACCAGCGTCACCTCGGCAGCCGCGCGCATCGCCTCGGCAACCTCGACGGCATCGTCGTCATCAGGCGGCCCTCCCGAACACCCCTCGCTCATCAGGACCGCGAACTCCTCCCCGCCCCACCGAGCGATGATGTTGGTCTCGAAGGTC
>SLCP01000077.1 GCA_007125735.1 Coriobacteriia bacterium
CTCATCCGCAGCGAGTTCACGACTCCTGCCGCGCCCGGCGCGGCCACGATCGCGGCGAACGACCGCACGCTCTGCTACGTGTGTCACGAGGTCGCCGACGCGACGAACACGTGGGACGGGGAGCCGGTGTACTCGGCCTCGTCACACGGCTCGACCGAGGCCACCGTCGCGCCGCTTGGAGAGTGGGCTTCGGCCGAGACGACGCGTCTCGCTGGCGAGTGCCAGTCGTGCCACAATCCGATGGGGCGCGAGCTGGCCCGCGATCCCCTCACTGGCGAGAGCAACATCATCGACGCGCTCGCCGAGGTCGAGGGGCGCGAGCTGTGCTACCAGTGCCACCAGGAAGGCGGCCCTGCCTCGACTGACTTCGCGTCGATGGCTGTTCGGCCCGACCTGCAAGGCGAAGAAGTTGTTATCGCGTACGACCCGCCGATCCTGCCCGAAGCGTACAGCTCGCTGCACGTGTATACGGCGCGCGACATGGACGCCCCGCGGACGCTGGAAGGGCCACGGCGCTACGTGCCTGCTGCGGCTGGTGCACGCAGTGGCTCGATGGCGGTCGCCTATGGCGGCATCGATGGGAACGGCAGTGCGGAACTCGTTGCTGCGGATCCTGGCGCTCCGAATCGGCTCCACGTCTATCGCTACGACGCGCTCGCCGGGCTCGCGCCGACGTCGTACTCGCTCGAAGCTACGGCTTCCCTCGTCGCGGTCGGCGACTTCATCTTGGAGGGGAGCGGGCTGCCGGAGGTCGCGGTCGTGAGCATCGATGCTGATGGAGCCTCCACGCTGCGCTTCTACCGCTACCAGGAGGGCTCAGGGCTGGTGCGCGCCGACGACGAGCCGCTCAGCCCTTCGTTCGATGTCGGGTACGACGCGAGCGGTATCGCCGCGGGCGACCTCGGGCTCGGTGTCTCCGACGCACAACTCGTGGTGACCGCGCGCTCCGGTCCGGAACTCACTGACCCGTGGCACGCGTACGTTGTGAGTCAGGTCGACGCGACCACTCTCGCCGTCGACTGGTTCGTGGCAACCGACGAGGCGCGCGGCCCCTCCATCGGCCCCGATCTCGTCAGCGATGGCGTCGATACCGCACCCGGGATCGTGATCGCCGATGCGGACGCTACCCCACCTACGATATCGGTCTACTCCGCGGATGGCGTTCTCGACGATGCCTACGAAGTAGCGAACCCCGCCGGATCGCCTCGTGCGTGGGAAACGATCGTCGATGAGTTCATGCCGGGCGGAGGCCTCGGTGTGGCGGTGGCTGTCCGTAACGAGACCGGCGACAGTGCGGTCAGCGTGTTCGAGGTCGCAGCCGGGACGCTCGGCGCTCGTAGCGATGTGGCGACCGGTGACCGGATCACCTCCTCCCTTGCCGTGGGCGACGTGGATGGTGACGGCAGGCTCCAGATCGCCGTCGCGAACGCGGGACTGTTCTCACGCGACGTCGATGAGTCGGTCTCCCCATCTGTCCAGTCGCTTCGCTGGAACGGGAGCGCGTTCGTGATAGATGAGGACCTCTGGGCCGGCGGCGTCGAGCTGGCGGGCGGTACGCCCGGAATCGTCGTCGCCGACCTTGGTGCGGTAGGACGCAGCCGGCATCCCGCAAGCGCGATTCCCGGTGCACACAAGTCTACCGAGCAGGGACCGTTCCCCCGTCACGCCGAGTGTGTTGATTGCCACAACGCACACGTAGCCGACGCGTCGACCGCGTCAGCTCCCGCCGTCTACGGTGTCCTCAAGGGCTCGTGGGGCTACGACCCCGTGGCCGATGCCCTCAAGCAAGGGGTCGACTACGAGTACGAGACGTGCTTCAAGTGCCACGGCCCCTCAACGTGGGGCGAGTCGCCACGCGACGTGGCCGAGGAGTTCGCCTCGAGCGAGCCGAGCAGCTCGGCGCACCCCGTGACGAGCGACCACGCGGACACGGAAGCGCGGCTCTACTGCGTCGACTGTCACGGCAACGCGGAAGCAGAAACAGATCCGCCGGCCGCCCCGCGCGGTCCGCACGTGAGCCCGGCCTCACCGCTGCTCTCCTTCGCGATCATCGGCATCTTGCCCGCCGACGAGGACATGCTGTGCTACGGATGTCACCACGACCGCGCCATCTACCTGGGTGGCGATTCCGGAAGCGAGTTCTACGACGCTACGAGCGAGCTGGAGCTTCACGAGCATCACGTGAAGGACTTCGGCCTCAGCTGTCAGACGTGCCACACCAATCATGGCAGTGTGAATCGCTACCTCATCCGCACCGATGTCGATTGGGTCGACACGGAAAAGGGCGGCGGCTGCTTCACGCCATGCCATAGCGGCAGTGGCAACGCGGCCAACGCGTACAGTCGGGAGAGCGTGGTCGAGGGGACTGAGGTCGTGCCGAGCGCGATCCGCGTGATCGACGGCACGGTGGATGCAGCGTGGTCAGGCCAGGACGTGACGTATGTCGAGGAAGCGAATGACGGCAAAGTGTACCGTGTTCGCGAGCTCGGTACCGGGCAGAACGTACTGACCGTCGAAGCTGACTTCTCCGGTGTCGCGACCGTGCCCTCGGCGATCCGTGTCTTCGGCCGATATCAGGGCAATCCAGGACACACCGTCCTCATGGAGGCGTACAACTACACGACGAACGATTGGGATGACCTTGGCACGCTGCCACACTCCACGACGGACGTGACGTACACGTTCCCGGTCCCAGGGCCCGCGTATCGCTCGGCCGGGCAGAACATGGAGATCAGGATGCGTCACCTCGGTGGAGGGACCACGTCCCACGTTCTCCATCTTGACCGCATCTGGCTGCAGCCGTAGCGCATGCCTCATCCGCGGGCGAGGTGCTCGCGCGAGTCTCCCCCTACCGCACGATGAGCACGGGCGTGCCGACCTCCACGAGGTCGTAGAGCTCCTCGATGTCGCGGCGCACCATGCGGATACACCCGTGGCTTGCCGCCGTCCCGATCGAGCCCACGTTGGGCGTGCCGTGGATGCGGATGCCCGAGACGTTCAAGTTGAGCGCCCGCGTGCCGAGCGGGTTGCTGGGTCCGGGCGGGATCGTCCGCGGCATGTCGGCTGCCCACGCGCTGCCCGGGTTGCCCCATGTCGGCATGTAGCGCTTGAGCGTGATCTCCCACTCGCCGCGCGGCGTCGAATACCCGGGCTTGCCGATGGCGACCCGGTAGGTGCGATCGACCTCGACGCCCTCGTAGAGGTCGAGGCGCCGCGACCCGAGCGAGATGACGATCGTGCGGCCCAGGTCGGCCTCACTCACCGCGGGGGGTACCTCGGCCACCGGAAGGGCGACGTGCTTCTCGCCTGCGAGCATCGCCTCGGCGATCGCGGAAGCCGCGGCGGTCACCTCGGTGGCTCGGCCGGGATGCGATTCCTGGATCGTTACCGCGTCGTACTCGATGGAGATCGCCGCATCCACCGGGGGAGTGTCGATCGCGGAGGCCATGACCTTCACCGCGGCCAGCACGCCCTCTTCGTCGACTTCGAGGGCGGGCGTGATGTCGTGGTATACGGGCGCCTCGGTGAGCGTGCGCCACACACGCTCGTTGATGGCGGAGTTGCGAACCGGCTCGAACGCCTCGGAGACCGCGGTATCGACATCGACGGAGAGGTACTCGGCAGGGTCGAGGGCGAACGTCAGGTCCTCGAAGGAGACGTCGACGGGCTCGTGCAGGGGCGCGACGAACCCCTCGGCGATCGCCGTGCGAACTTGCTCGGCGGTCATCCCGCCGAGGTCCTGGCCGCCCGTCAGCGTCACACCCGCAGGAACCAGGACGCGGGTCGCGTAGTCGTCGGCAACCGCCCAGGCGAGGGCACCTGAGGCGGCGAACGCCGCAGCGGCAACGAGGAGTCCGGTGGTCCTCACTGCAACGGTACGAAGTCGCACGATTCTTTCTCCAGATGAGCGCATGGGGTGTCGATACAAGAATTGAAACGGGTACGTCATGACGCGGATATCGAAAAGTGTAACACGCAACCGGTGGGCACACGGGCGTGCCGGGGGCGGGACGGAGCATGCCCTGATGGCACCTGAGGACAAACACGCACCGCCACTCGCTCGCGCGAGCGAGGAGTGCCGCCTGCTTCTCGAGCACGTCAGCGACGCGGTGTTCTTCGTGCGCGTGAGTGACGGGCGGATCGTCGTCGCGAATCACGCCGCCGAGGTGCTCTACGGGCGCCCGCGCTCCGAACTGCTCGAAATGCGCATCTACGACCTGGTGGCCGCGTCTGATGGCGTCCCCGTAGAGCCTGAGGATGCCACGCGCGGCGGGCTGATCACGTCAGAGGGGACACTCTTCGAATCGGTGCATCGGCGTTTCGACGGTGTCGAGGTGTCTGTGGAGGTGAACGCACGCGTGGTCGAACTCGACGGCGAGAACACCATCATCGCCGTCGTCCGCGATATCACAGAGCGCAAGGCGACCGAGAAGGCACTCACGCGCGCATACCACGAGATCGAGCAGGTCTTCGAGACCGCCGGGGACGGTATGCGCGTAGTGGACCGTGAGTTCATGGTCACGCGCATCAATCAGACGCTCCTCGATATGACGGGACTGAGGCGCGAAGACGTGCTCGGGGCGACGTGTTACGAGACGTTCGCCGGCGAGAACTGTCACACTGACCGGTGCCCGCTGACTCGCGTGCTCGCCGGGGAGGGGAGGATGAACTCGGAGGTCGAGAAGGTTCGCCCCAGCGGCGAGCCGGTCACGTGCATCCTCACGGTCCAGCCGTTCATCGTCGACGGTGAGGTCGTAGGAATCGTCGAGTCGTTCCGCGACATAAGCGAGCGCAAGCGGGCAGAGGAGCTTGCGCAGCACCTCGCGACCCACGACGCTCTGACCGGGCTGCCCAATCGGCTGCTCTTTCTCGACCGCCTCGAGGTCGCCCTCGCGCGCGCTCGCAGGGAGGGGACGCAGCCGGCGCTCCTCTACTGCGACCTCGACGACTTCAAGCTCATCAACGATACGTGCGGTCACGCGGTCGGCGACTGCGTACTCAGGTCGGTCGGCGAGCGCATGAAATCGATCGTCCGCGAGAGCGATACCGTCGCGCGCCTCGGCGGCGACGAGTTCGTGGTGCTGCTGGCCGACGTCGACGATGAGGCTGCCGCGGCATCGGTCGCAGGCAAGCTCCGCGACGCATTGTCCGAGCCCATCGAGTGTGCACCTCACACCGTCGAGGTCAGAACAAGCGTCGGGCTCGCGGTCTACCGCGACGGCGACGACGTGGACTCGCTCCTCGGCAAGGCCGATGACAGCATGTATCGTGTCAAGCGGGGCGAGAAGCAAGACTGATGCTTCACGGGGGTAGCCCTCATGCGCGCGCCGCGCATCGGGTAAGATACGAGGAAGGTTCACGGGAGAAGCCCCCGGCAGGGCGAAAGGACGCCATCTATGGGCACAACCATCCTCGTCGTCGATGACGCTGCGTTCATGCGCATGATGCTTCGCGACATCCTCGAGGGTGAGGGCTACGAGGTCCACGAGGCCGAATCGGCCGGACGCGCCACAGAGATGTACGGGGAGGTCTCTCCCGACCTCGTCACGATGGACATAACGATGCCCGAGGTCAGCGGTGTCGACGCGCTTCGAGCCATTCGGCAACTCGATCCTTCGGCTCGGGTGCTCATGGTCAGCGCGATGGGTCAGGAGTCGATGATCGCCGAAGCGCTCGAAGCGGGAGCCATGGAATTCGTGGTGAAGCCGTTCCAGCCCGCCAAGGTGCTGGAGCTGGTCAAGAAGTGTCTGAACGTCTAGGCTCACGCGGCACGGCGAGTAGGCGACGGGCGACCATCCGGGTCCTCGTCGTCGACGACTCCGCGCTCGTCCGGCAGATCCTGCTCGATGCGCTCTCGCTCGACCCGCGCATCGAGGTCGTGGGCGTGGCGAGGAACGGAGTCCAGGCGATCGAGGCGGCCCGGGATCTTGCTCCCGATGTGATCACGCTCGACATCGAGATGCCTGAACTGAGCGGACTCGAAGCGCTTCCGCACCTGCGCCAGGTGTCGGAGGCGCGCATCGTCATACTGTCGTCCCTCGATGACTCGGACACGATGTACCAGGCGCTCGCCCTCGGCGCGGTCGACTTCCTGCCAAAGCCCAAAGGCCGACTCACGATGTCTACAGGCGAGCTGTGTGAGCAGCTCCAAAAGACGATCAGGACCGCGTATCGGGTGTCTCCTGATGCGACGGCCATCGATGGCGACACCATCGTTCGCACGATGGAGGCGATCCGAGCGCGCTCGGCTCCCCCGGCGGTCGAGGCGCTGTCGAGCGCGGCGACAGGAGCCGTGTCCCGGATCGCGGTAGCGATAGCGGCCTCTACGGGCGGCCCACCCGCGCTCGAGAAGGTTTTCGCGGGGCTCTCGTCGACCCTGCCTGCTGCGGTTCTCGTCGTACAGCACCTCCCCAAGGGCTTCTCGACCTCGCTAGCTCGCAGGCTCTCGAGGGCGGGGACCATCCCGGTTGTCGAGGCCGAGGAGGGGATGATTCTCCGTGACGGGTGCGGCTACCTCGCTCCGCACGGGGCGCACATGTGCGTCGAGGTCGATGGCTCCAGCCCGCACATCACGTTCGATCATCGACAAGGACCTCTTCATGGAGTGTGTCCGGCTGCCGATGTTCTATTCGAGAGCGTCGTCGACGTGTTCGGCGAGATGTCGGTGGGTGTCGTGCTCACCGGGATGGGCACGGACGGGGCCGCGGGGCTCCGGTTGATGAGGGACCAGGGAGGAGCGACGGTCGTCCAGGATGAAGAGACGAGCGTCGTATGGGGTATGCCCGGGGCGGCGTTACGCGAGAAGGCGTCGAACCGCACGATACCGATCGGGAGCATACCCGCCGAGGTCAGGCGTGCGGTGCGCGCGCGGGAGCTGAGCGATGAGTGACGAGATGGCATACGGACGAGTGTTCGCCGAGGAGAGCCGGGAGTTCCTCGACCTGCTCGCTGCCGGCGTGCGCGGGCTCGAACGCGATCCCGGTGATGCGGCACACGTCGAGTCGTTGTTCAGGGCCGCCCACAGCCTCAAAGGCATGACGGCGGCGATGGGCTACGAGCGATCATCTGCGCTTGCGGGTGACATGGAGTGCCTCATGGGGCACGTCCGGGACGGCAGGATCGAGCTGACTCCGGACCTGCTTGCGGCGGTGACGAGTGCTATGACCGCGCTCGAGCGTCTCGTAGAGGCTGACATCAACGGCGATGCGAGCGTGGCGCTTCCGTCGATCGACTTGAGCCCCGAGGCTTTTGGTGCGCGTACCTCAGGGATGCCAGAGATACCCGATCGGCGGCTCGTGCGCGTCTCGGTGGTGCTCGCAGAGGCGTGCTCACTCAAGGCGGTGCGTGCACACGTCGTCATCAAGCGTCTAACACTCATGGGTGAGGTCACGGGCAGCGAACCTACCGCCACCCACCTGCAGAAGGAGCGGTTCGACCGAAGCTTCGCCGTCACGTTGAGGACGGAGGCGACCGCAGAGGAGGTCGTGGACGCCGTGCGCAACGTGGTCGACGTGGAAAATGCGCAGGCCGTGCAGCTCGCTGCATGCGAGCCCGAGAGCGTGTTGCCTGCACCGAGCGACATGCGCAAGGATGCTCTCGGCGAGGTGGGCAACATCGGAGCGGGGCATGCCGCCACAGCGCTCTCAGAGGTGCTGGGCAGACGCGTCGTGCTTTCTCAGCCCGAACTGCAGATCGTGCCAGCGACCGAGGTGCCTCATGCCTTCGGTCTAGCCACGACGCTCGTCGTGGCGACATCGGCTCATCTCTCGGGAGGGGTGAGTGGCGGCATACTCGCGATCGCCACGTGTGACGCGCTGTTCAGCCTTGTCGACCTCGCGCACGGTAAGCCGGTCGGAACGACCTCGACTCTCGGTTCCGCCGAGGAGGAGCTCGCGATCAAGGTCGGAACCGTGCTCGCGGACGCGTATGTCGAGGCGGTCTCCCTCCTTACGGGCCTTTCGATCGACGTCTCGCCGTCAAGGCTCGACCTCGATCGCGCATCGGCGATCCTCGAACGGGCACGCGCCGACATCGCCCACGACACGCCGTGGGCGGCGTTCGTCCGGACGACCCTCTCGATCGAGGAGCAGGCCATGGATGTGGCACTCGTGTTCATACCGGACGCCGTCGGATTGTCGGCCCTCTTCGACCGGCTCGGCGTGTGAGACGCGGCGACGCCGAGTGTGATTGGGCGGTGTGGATACGCTGGCACCGTGCCGATATAGTGTGAGACCGTCAGGCGGCGCACGTTGTGAGGAGACGTGATGGATCGATCCGCCGATGCGGCCGCTTCCACGGGGGGCGCGCGCACGAAGGGACCCACCATAGCTATCGTCGGAGGCAGCCTGCGAGCGGCCTCCATCCTGCGCCTGCTCTCAGAGGTGGAGAACGTGCGCGTGGCGGTGGTCGCGTGCCCCGCGCCGACAGCCCCTGCAGTCCGGCTCGCGGAGGATCTCGGCGTACACGTGACGCCCCACATCGCGGAAGTCTTCCAACTCCGCGAACTCGACCTCATCGTCGACATGTCCGAGGACGAGAACGTGCATGCGTTGCTCAGTGCCGAGAAGCCTGCCGGTGTCGAGATGGTCGGGACCGCGGGTTCGGAGTTGGTGTGGGACCTCCTCGTCGCGAAGAAGCGTGGGGAGGAGCAGGAGAAGCTCTTTGTCGAACTGCAGGTAGCATACGACAAGATCCGCAGCCACGAACGGCGTCTCCAGTCAAGCAAGGAGGCGCTCGTCCAGGCCAACAGCGAGCTCGAGTCGAGACTCGCCGAGATCTTCTTCACGCACGAGTTCTTCAAGGCCCTCACGAGATTCACGAGCGTCGACGAGGTGTGTAGTCTCATCGTCGACGGGGCGAATGGGATCCTCGGCGCTGAGATCAGCTGCGTCTACCTGTTCGAGCGCGATGACTGGACCCTGCGGCTGCAGGCCTCCCAGGGACGACCGCCCGATTCCTTCACTCCCGTGGTGCCGGTGTCTGAAACGCTGCTTGGCACGGCGTTCCGGGGGGGCCTCGTGCAAGAGTCCGCCGTGGCACCGCAGTCGGATTCAATCGCATGGATGTCCGACGCCGAGGACGTCAGCTCTCAGGTTGCGGTCGCGTTGCGCTCGGGTGAGCAGGTGCTCGGGGTGATGGTGGTCGCCTCGGCAACGCCGAGGGAGCTGTCGCCGGCCGAACTCGACCGTCTGCAGGTGATAGCGAACCAGTCTTCCCTGGCGCTTCAGAACGCCCTGCTCCACGGTGAGCTCGAGCGCCTCTCGGTGACCGACCGGTTGACCGACCTGTTCAACCACGGCTACTTCCAGCAGCGGCTCGATGCCGAGATCAGGAGAGCGAACCGGTTCGACCACCCGCTCTCGCTCGTCATGCTCGATATCGACGACTTCAAGGCGCTTAACGACACGTACGGCCACCCGCGCGGGGACATGGTCCTCAAGGTCATGTCCTCCATCATCCGTGAGAACCTGCGCGAGATCGACATCGCAGCGCGCTACGGCGGCGAGGAGTTCGTGCTTCTGCTGCCCGAGACAGACGTGGAGGGTGCACGCTCCGTCGCCGAGCGGGTACGTATGCGGGTGGAAGCCGAGGTGCTTCCGATAGCCGATGCGGATCGTGAGGTCCGCATCTCGGTGTCGCTCGGCGTAGCAACGTATCCGCTTCACGCCGACACGCATGCGGGGCTCATCGATGTCGCTGACCGGGCCCTCTACGAGGCGAAGCGGGCCGGAAAGAACTGCACGAAGGTGGCTGAATGAAACCGATACTGCCTGGAGGGCGTGGCCCGGCGGTCGAGGACGTGCAGCGGCGATTGCACGTTCTCGGGTACGATCTCGGGCCCACCGGCGTCGATGGTGTCTTCCTCGGCATGACGCACGAAGCGGTCGTCGCGTTTCAACGTGCACACGAGCTGTCCGAGGACGGCGTCGTGGGCGAGGAGACATGGGCGGCACTCGTCGACGCGACCTTCACCCTCGGCGACCGCGTCCTTTACCTGAGATTGCCGCACTTCCACGGGCGTGACGTGGAGGCGCTCCAGGAAGCGCTCGGCGCTCTGGGCTTCATGTCCTCGGCACCCGACGCGATCTTCGGGCCCCGTACCGAGCGGGCTGTCCGCGAGTTCCAGCGCAACACCGGTCAGGCGGTCGATGGGATCGTCGGGACCGAGACCGTGCGCCTCATCGACCACCTCAGGCACGTGTGGGAGGGGAGGAGCGCAAGCCTGCATCCGCGCTCCGGTGCCGCCCTGCCCGACCCGGCGGCGGTCCTCGCGCGGACCTCGCTCGCAATCGCGGGTGACGATCCGGTAGCGCACGACATCGCTACTCGCATCGTCAACGTCGCGCTTGCATCCGAGCCGGAGGCTCGCGTCGCGCTTTCTGAGGATGCGGACGGGGCCGAGGTCACCGTGCACGTCGTGATGAACGGCGAGTCCGTGGCGGGTGTGCCTGTGGTCTCCGCCGGCGACGACGACGCCGATGCGCTTGCCGGACGGATCATCACCGCGCTCGCGACCGCCGATCCGGACCGGCGGACGATCGCGATCGAAGTGCAGGCAGAAGACGCTTCAGACCAGGCGCGTCAACGCACGGCCGTACGTGTGTTCGATGCCATCTGCCGAGCGCTGGTTCGGTAGGCATGAAACGTGCTAGAATCGAGCGGTTGTGTATTCGCCGACTGAGCAACAGGGAGGTAGTGCTCTGATCTCTCGCAGACGCACACCTGTCGTACTTCTCCTCATGATCGCCTTCGCCTTTTCTTCTGTCGTGCCCGCATCCGCGAGTCCGGCCGCTTCGAAGCGCGAGGAGGCCCGGCAGGTAAAACAACAGGTTGAGGCACTCGACGTCGAGGTCGAACTCGCTGCCGAGGAGTACAATGAGGCGCGCATCAAGCATGAAGCGCTCGTAGCAGACATGGCCGAGACGGCGGCCCGTATCGCCGAGACGTCGGCTGTCATCGACGATCTGCAGGACCGACTGGGGGCACGGGCCGAGTCGATGTACCGTAACGGACCCCTCAGCTTCCTCGAGGTCCTCTTCGGCGCTCGCGACTTCGATCAGTTCGCGACGGTGTGGAGCCTGTTGCGCGACATGAACGACCAGGATGCATCCGATGTCGAGGAGCTCGCGGCTGCGCGCTTTGAGTTGCAGGCCGCAGAGAAGCGCCTCGAAGAGCAAGAAGCGGCTGCCAAGGCGGTCGTCGACCGAATGGCCGAGAACAAGGCGGCCATCGAGCGCAAGCTCGCTGACCGCAAGCGCATGCTCGCGGGTCTCGAAGCCGAGATCGCCGCGATAGAGGCGGCGGAGCGAGCGAGAGCCGAGGCGGCGGCGCGCGCGGCCGCAGTCTCGCGGAGCAACACGGCCGCCGCGTCCAGCCAGCGCTCGTTCCCGCCCCCCACGCGCGCTCCGCGCAGCGAGGTCGTCAACATCGCCAAGCGCTATCTCGGCGCCCCGTATCAGTGGGCTGCGTCGGGCCCCGACCGTTTCGATTGCAGCGGCTTCACGATGTTCGTCTACCGCCAGGTCGGTGTCTCTCTGCCGCATTCGTCGCGGGCACAGTACGGCGTCGGCGAGAAGGTCTCGCGCTCCGACCTGCAACCCGGCGACCTCGTGTTCTTCGGCTCGCCGATCCGGCACGTCGGCATCTACGTCGGTGGAGGCAGCTACATCCACGCTCCACGCACCGGCGATGTCGTCAGGATCAACTCGCTGTCCGGCCGGAGGGACTACGTCGGAGCCGTGCGCCCGTAGGACGCGTTCCTGAACGATTCTCGTGCCATGCGGTATGCTGTCCCTCAGACCCGCAACACGGAGCGCGAGGTGAGGTGCGATGGCTGAGATCGACGGGCTCCTGAAACACATGAGCGAGCAGGGCTCATCGGACCTGCACATCAAGGTCGGCAGTCCTCCTGCGGTGCGCCTCAACGGCAGACTCGTGGTCATGCGCGAGATGCAGGCGCTCGACCCCAATGCGACCAAGACGCTCGCCCTCGGCATGATGGACGATCGCCAGCGGGCATCCTTCGAGAATCATCGCGAGATCGACTTCGCCTACTCGCTGCCGGGGGTAGGCCGCTTCAGGGTCAACGTCTTCCACCAGCGCGGCAGCGTCGGCATGACGTTGCGGCGGGTCGCCACCGAGCGTGCCGGAATCGAAGAGCTCGGGCTCCCGCCTGTGGTGAGGAGACTCGCCGATGAACCCCGAGGACTCGTTCTCGTGACCGGTACCGCCGGCTCCGGCAAGACCACCACTCTCGCGGCGATGATCGATCACATCAACGATTCGCGCGAAGGCCATATCGTGACGATCGAGGACCCGATCGAGGTCTTGCACTCCGACAAGAAGTGCATCATCAACCAGCGCGAGATCGGTATCGACACCGATTCGTACGCCGATGCGCTCCGGCACGTGGTGCGCCAGGACCCCGACATCATCCTCATCGGCGAGATGCGCGATCACGAGACCGTGAGCGCCGCGCTCACGGCGGCCGAGATCGGCAACCTCGTGTTCTCGACCCTGCACACCATCGATGCGACCGAGACCATCAGCCGAATCATCGACTTCTTCCCACCCTACCAGCAGAAGCAGATACGCCTCATGCTCGCGTCGACGCTCAAGGGCATCGTCAGCCTCCGGCTCATCCCTACGATCAACGGGGGCCTCGTGCCCGCCGTCGAGGTCATGGTCATGACCGGGACGATCCGCGAATACATCAACGATCCCGACAAGACGCACCTCATCCGCGATGCGATGGAGGAGGGCGAGTACTACGGCATGCAGACGTTCGACCAAAGCCTGCTCAGGCTCTACCAGGAGCGCCTGATCACGCTCGATGACGCGATCGCCATGGCCGCTAACGCGCACGACTTCAAGATCAAGGTCCGCCACCTCGGTGTCGACCCCCAGCAGGCCGCCGAGAGCGGGATCTACTAGGGGAGCTGACGATGAACCGCACGGCACACGATGCGTTGACCGCGCTGAAGGAGGGCAACCGCCGCTTCGCCGAGGGCGAGTCACTCGACCGGTTCACCGCCGAGGAGAGGTCGAGGTGCGTCGCCGGCCAGAAGCCCTGGGCGGTCGTCGTGGGTTGCTCGGATTCGAGGGTTCCCGTCGAGGCCGTGTTCGACGTGGGTGTCGGCGAGCTGTTCGTCGTGCGAACCGCGGGTCACGTGTTGACGGCGGCCGGGCTCGCGTCCGTCCGGTTCGCCGTGGAGGTGCTCGGCAGTCGGCTTGTGGTGGTCCTCGGCCATGAGGAGTGCGGAGCCGTGACCGCCGCGCTCAAGGGCGGGGCGCCCGACTGGCTGGAGCCGATCGTCTCGAAGATCGACGTCTCCCCGGTCGATCCTGCATGCGCGCCCAGCGATGCAGACGATGCTCTTCTTGCCGCAGCCGTGAATCGGCACGTCGTGGCGACGATCGCGCGGCTCGAGGAGTTCGTC
>SLCP01000174.1 GCA_007125735.1 Coriobacteriia bacterium
ACCGGCTTGTAGTCGGTCGCTTCCTTGATCGAGTAGATGAGCTGGCGCAGGTCCTCGATCGAGTAGATGTCGTGGTGCGGCGCGGGACTGATCGCGTCGCTCCCCTGCGGGATCATGCGCGTCTCGGAGACCTCGCGGTTGATCTTCTCGCCCGGCAGGTGCCCGCCGATGCCCGGCTTGGCTCCCTGTCCCACCTTGATCTCGACGGCGGCCGCGCGGTTCAGATACTGCGGACTCACCCCGAACCGTCCCGAGGCCACCTGCACGATGACGTTGTCCGCGTACGGGTAGAGGTCGGCGTGGAGCCCTCCCTCACCGGTGTTCATGAGTATGCCGAGCCGCTCAGCGGCCATCGCGAGCGAGCGGTGCACGTTGAGCGAGACCGAGCCGTAGCTCATCGGCGAGAAGACCATCGGCGTCGCGAGCTCGATGTTCTTGGCGACCTGGTCGCCGTCGGCGAGGCGGAAACCGCCGTTGCCGTCGGAGACCACGCCTACTGCGTCTGGCTTGCGGCCGAGGTAGGTGCGCAACTCCATCGGCTCCCGGAGCGGGTCGATGGAGGGGTTCGTCACCTGGCACGCGTCGAGCACGAGGTGGTCGAAGATCTTCTGGTACGGCTTGTCGTTACCCATACCGGTGAGCATGACGCCGCCGGTCTCGGCTTGACGCCAGACCGCCGTGCGGAGCGCGGGCGACCAGTTGGCGTTGTCGCGCAGGGCGAGGTCGTTCTTCTTGATGGTGATGCAGTGCGCCGGGCAGTACGTCACGCACCGGTGACACGCGCGACACTTCGAGTCGTCCGGAATGGGGCGCTCGTTGAAGTTGTACACGCTCCACCCGCACTGCTGAACGCACCGGCCACACTTGTGGCACTTGTCGTAGTCGACGTGGACGGTGAACTCAGGCTGAATCAGAGTCTGCGGCATCTGTTATCTCACTCCTACGGGCTCACACGCCTCCGCGCCCGTGACGGCACAGGAGACTTCTTCGGCAGGAAGGTGGAGGTCGCCGTGGATCGGCCACTCCATCCCGTCGACGCGGGCGATGACCGGCTCGCCGGCCTTGGGCGCCCAGACGACATCGGGAGAGTCGAGCACCTCGCGCATCGCGCTCTCTTCCGAGGCGACCATGAGCACCGAGCCCTGGCGGGCGGCGACGAGCGGACGCAGCTTGATGCGGTCGTTGAGCGCCACCATGCCGCCGTTGAAGCCAAGCACGATGGCGAACGGGCCGTTGAGCATGCCGGGACCGTAGACGGCACGGAGCGAACGCATGACGGCGCGCTCCTCCTCGGGCATCCGGTCGATCTCGGACCACAGCGGGCTCGCGAGCGCCTTACACGCGAGCTCGATGGGCAGCTTGTGGCGGCGGAGCATAAGGTCGAAGAGGTACGCGGCGACCTCCGTGTCGGTGCCGAGCGAGCACGTGTAGCCGAACTGCTCGAGGTAACGGCTGTTGATGCCGTAGCTCGAGATCTCGCCGTTGTGCACGATCGACCAGTCGAGCAGCGTGAACGGGTGCGCGCCGCCCCACCAGCCCGGGGTGTTCGTGGGGAAGCGGTTGTGCCCGACCCACGTGTGGCCCTCGTACTCGTCGAGCAGGTAGTAGTGGCCGATCTCCTCGGGGAAGCCCACGCCCTTGAACGCGCCCATGTTCTTGCCGCTGCTCGCGACGAACGCGCCGTCGATCGATGAGTTGATCTTCATGACGGTGTGCACCACGAAGTCCTCGGCGGTCATCTCTGCCTCTTCGAGCTTGAGCTCGTCGGGCGCGAGGAAGTAGCGCCACAGCAAGGGTGCGTCGGAGATCCCTTTGACGCGGCGCGTGGGCATCGGCTCGGCGAGGTCGACCTGGAAGTAGGCGTGGAGAACCGCATCCGCCTCATCTTTCGCGCGCTCGTCGTGGTACATCATGTGGAAGCAGAAGTGGTCGGGGAACTCGGGGTAGATGCCGTAGCCGGCGAACCCGCCGCCGAGCCCGTTGCCCCGGTCTCGCTGCACGGCCATCGCGCGAATTGCCGCCTCGCCACTCATGAGCGAGCCGGACTCGTCGCAGATTCCCATGAGCCCGCAGCCGCCGTGGATCTTGAAGTCTGCCTCGGCCGCGTACGCCGGGCGCGCGTCGCCGAAGAGACCGTCACGGTCGACAAGTCCGCGCGCACGCGTCGTGGGCATCCGGTCGAGAAGCGGTTCGTAGCTCATCGGGACTCTCCTTCGGTCGCGGAATCTTCGTGCGTATCGGTCGACTGCGCCGCCGCCGAGACCTCGGCCGGGGGCTCGACCGAGGTCTCGGACGAGGGTTCGTCACAGAGCAGACACGACACGGCATTGCCGCCGCACGCAGGCAACGGCTCGAGCCCGAGCTTCTTGCGCGCGGACTCCTTGGGCTTGCCGAGCATGCCGGTCTCGAGGAACGTCTTGTACGCGGTCGCAACCGACTCGGGCCCGCTGCCCGCAGCCATCGCGAGCTCTTTCAGCGTGCGGAACGTGTTCGCCATGCCGATGTCGGAGTGACAGAGCTCTTGGCACGTGTAGCACTCGAGGCACTTCCAGAGCTGCGAATCGGCGACCACGTCGTCGAGATGCCCGCGCACGAGGTCGCCGATGATCTCGGTCGGCGCGAAGGAGGTGTCGACCTTGCAGACCGGGCAGTCGTCCTTGCACGCCTGGCACGAGTAGCACGTGCCGAGGAGCGAGACGTCGAAATGCTCCGCGAGTTGCACCTTGTCGGCGGTGCGCGCGCCCCACCGCTGGAGGAACGGATCGACCGAGACGCGGTGCATGGAAAGACCGATCTCGTCGGGCTCGTGCCCGTAGGTCAGCGCGAGCAACTCGGCGAGGTAGAAGACAGGTACGTGGATGTCTTCCTTGGCGCGCTGGAGCGCGGACTGGTTGAGGTCGAACTGCTGGAAGCAGCTCGGGCAGACCACGACGAGCGCATCGACCTCCTCGCGCTGCACGTCGGCGAGCTTGCGCCGCGCGAACGCGAGGGAGGAGTCACGCTCACCGACGCGGTCGAGCGCGCCGCCGCAACACTGCATCTTGGTGGGGTAGTCGACCACGCGCGCGCCGAGCGCCGTGATGAGAGCCTCGACCTTGGTGGGGTGCAGCGGGTCGTCCCAGCGCACGGCGGGCTGCGGGCGGAGCAGGTGGCAGCCGTAGTGCACCGCGATGCGCATGCCCCACAGCGGCTTGACGACCTTGGAGGCCACGAGGCCCGTGCCGATCTCATCGACGAGCCACTCGGCGAAGTGCACGACCTTGTTCGAACCGGAGTAGTGGAGTTCCTCGGCGGCGAGGCGCTCGTTGATCTCCTCGCGCTCGCGCCACTCGGTGCGCAGGTGACTCTGCGCCTCCTTGAACGTCGAGTAGCAGCCGTTGCAGGGGGTCACCACGTCGAGCTCGGCACGCTCGACGAGCGCGAGGTTCCGGGCGGCGGCGGTGTAGAACGCGTTCTCGTCGTTGGCTTTGACGAGCACGCCCTCCGGGCAGCACGTGTGCCCGTCGAGCTCGTGCACGGTGGCGCCGAGGTCGTCGAAGACCACGCGCGTCGCCTTCTCGATGAACGGGAAGCGCGCGGGGATCGTGCACCCCCAGAACGCTGCGAACTCTCTCATCTGTCGCACCTGCCCTCTCGGCCGCCAGGCCACTCGGTCCCGGAAACACAAAAAGCCCGCCACAGCCCTGCT